>JAISMY010000111.1 GCA_031276485.1 Desulfovibrio sp.
ACAACATTTGAGCTTTTTGAAGTACATACATTGAAATAATTAACTTTTTTCTTTAAAAATCGCCGAAAAAACTTGATTTCGGGCTCTTTCTTGCAGGATTTTGTTAAAGACAGGTTAAATGCTGTAGCGAAATGTCGCGCCGGGCCCGCAATGGACACTCCGCCGCGAAAAGGCTATTAACCGCACATATGGAAATTGCGGAAAAAACCAAAGAACGCAGCACGGTCATCCTGGCCGTACTGACCATGCTGGTCATAGGCTGTTCCGTACTTTTTTCCACGGCCCAGAATTTCCGCCATCAACGTGAGGCCGAGCAGCAGCACCTGTATCTGACGGCCAGAGCGGTATACTTGTCTATAGAAAAATCCGTGCGGCGCGGACCGGTGCGTGAGGACGAAAACCGCCTTTCCTCGCGCGCGGCCGAATTTTTCCAGGCACTGGAACAAGAAGGCGAAGTGCTTTTCGCAGGCATTGTGGATGACGAAGGCGAAAATTTTCTGACCTCGCCCCTGCACGGCGACCGTTCCGTCGATCTGCCCGACGACATGGTCGCGGCCATGCTGCGGGCGGGCGAACTGCACGGCCAGTATACCGTCGACGGCAGAGAGGTGTACATTTACGGCAAACGCCTTGAGCCGCTGCGGGGCATGCCCGCGAGCCTGCGCGACGAGCTGGGATCACCCGGTTTTCTGCTCGTCGGCCTGGACCGCGACAAATACCTGAACGCCTACGCCGGATTCCGGCGCAACCTCTTTTTTCAGGCCGCGTATATCCTGGCCGCGGCCCTGCTCACCTGGGGTCTGGGCCTCAAGTTTCTCTCCAGACGCGAACAGGCGCGCAGGGCGGCGGCGCTGGAACGCTTTCAGGCCAAGCTGCTGGACAAGCTTCCGGACGGTCTGATAACCGTCGGTCACGACGGCATGGCGCGCTCTGTCAACCCTGCAGCCATCTCCATACTAAAGCTTCCCGCCGGCGAGGTGCTTGGACGACCGGTCCGCGATCTGCCCGAAGACTTCGCCGTCCCGGCCGACGAAGTCGCACCCCCGGAAAAACGCGGCCTTCACCCCGAAAAACGCGAGGCAAACAACGGCTGGCGGCAGGTGAACTACCGGGGTTCACAACTGGAGGTACTGGCCCTGCCCCTGAGCGGCGACCGGGAAAACGCGGGCATGATTATCCTGAGAGACCGCACCGCCCTGCACAACCTCGAACAAAGCCTTGCCGAGGCGGAAAAGCTCGCCGCCGTCGGCGCGCTGGCCGCAGGCGTGGCCCATGAAGTCCGCAATCCCTTGAGTTCCCTGCGCGGTTTCGCCCAGTACTTTGTGAAAAAACTCGCCGGCCGCGTCCCGGAAGAGGAATACGCCAAAATGATGGTGCGCGAGGCCGACAGGCTGAACCGGGTGGTCACGGACCTGCTTTTCCTGGGTAGGGGGCGGGCGCTGGAAATCGGCGCCGTGGATTTGCGCGACCTTGCGCACGAAATCTGCACTCTGCTGCGTTTCGATCTGGAACGGAAAGGCGTTGTACCCCTGCTGCGCCTGAACGCCGAATATGTATACGCCGATGCGGACAGTCTGAAACAGATGCTGCTGAATCTGGTGCTCAACAGCCTTGACGCCCTTGAATCGCCCATGGAGAATACGGAAGCTGAAGGAGCCGTCGCGGCTTCGGCTGAAGCGTCGCAGGACGTCCTCGAAACCGCCCCCCTGAGCATAGTGTCGGGCCGCGCGCGCGGAGAGGTGTTCATTGAAGTGCGGGACAAGGGCTGCGGCATGAGCGGTGAGCAGAAAAGACGGGCCTTTGACGCTTTTTTCACCACCAAGGAGCGCGGCACGGGGCTGGGCCTGGCCCTGGTGCAACGCGGCATGGCAGACCACGGCGGTTCTGCGCGCATCATTTCCGAAGCGGGCCGGGGCAGCGTAGTACGCCTGAATTTTCCCGACCGCATCGGGCCGGAACGCGAGATACGGCCGCGCGCCGCGCGCCGCTCCCTGAAGGAAGCATCGTGAAATCCATCCTGATCATCGACGACGAACCCGGCTTGCGCCTCATGGTGCGGGCAGTTCTGGAAGACGCGGGCTGGACCGTCTTCGAGGCCGCTTCCGGCGATGAAGGGGTCGCCTGCTTTGAGAACAATCCCGCCTGCGCCGACGTGGCCCTGGTAGACATGAACATGCCGGGTATGGACGGGCGTACGGTGCTGGCCCGTCTGCGCGCCGTCAATCCCTCGTTGCCCGTGATCCTGCTCACGGCTTACGGAACCATCAACTCGGCAGTTGAAGTCATGAAAAGCGGCGCCTTCGACTATCTGACGAAGCCTGCGGACAACGACGAACTGCTGCTTACCCTGAACCGGGCTTTTGAATACGGCCGCCTGCAGGAAGAAAACGCCCGCCTGCGCTCCGAACTGTCTGCGGACGACGCCGCGGAACGCTTGCTCGGAACGAGCCTGGTCATGCGCAACCTGCGCGACCTTATCCGCCGGGCCGGCCCCAGCGAGGCCACGGTGCTCGTCAGCGGGGAATCCGGCACAGGCAAGGAACTGATCGCAGAAGCGCTGCACGCATGCAGCGAACGCTCCGGCAACGCTATGGTCAAGGTAAACTGCGCGGCTCTGCCTGCCCCGCTTCTCGAAAGCGAACTGTTCGGCTATACGCGCGGTGCTTTTACCGGAGCGAACAAGGACAAGCCCGGACGGTTTCAACTGGCCTCGGGCGGTACCCTGTTTCTGGATGAAATCGGGGAACTTACCCAGGATATTCAGGCCAAGCTGCTGCGCGCCGTACAGGACCGCACGGTGGAGGCGCTGGGCTCCGTGCGCCCGACGCCCGTGGACGTGCGCATTATCGCGGCTACCAACAGGGACTTGCGCAAAGCGGCGGCGGAAGGCAGCTTCCGCGAAGATCTCTTCTTCCGCCTCAATGTGTTGGAAATCAAGGCCCCGCCCCTGCGCGACCGGCTTGAGGATCTCCCGCTGCTGACAAGCAGGCTGCTGGAAAAACTCTCCGCAAAAAACCGCAGAAAAATCCGCGGCGTCAGTCCGGCCTTTCTCGCCGCCCTCGGCGCGTATGCCTGGCCGGGCAATGTGCGCGAACTGGAAAATATTCTGGAACGCGCCCTTATCCTGAGCCGTTCGGACATGCTGGACACGGATTCCCTGCCTCCGCTTGCGGTCGCGGCCGTTGCTCCGCCCGGAACGGAAAAGACGCCTGCGGCGGAACAGCCGGCTCTTCCCCTGGAAGAAGCCGAACGCGAAGCCCTGCTCCTGGCCCTTGCCCGTTGCCGCGGCCATCGGGAAAAAACTGCCGCCGCCCTGGGCATCAGCCGGCGCTCTCTGCAGTACAAACTCAAAAAACTCAACCTGACCGGACACTGAGGCCTTTGCCGTGCCGTCCCCTACTTCTCGTCCCTCCCCCGATACCTCTTCCGGCCCGCGCGGGATCGCCGGCAGAGAAGCGGCCGACCCGGCGGGGGCGCGCGATGAAGGCGCCGGCCCGCGCCGGGATAAAGGTCGTCGAGGAAATCCTTCCGGAGCACAAATGGACCGCGACGCCGTGCAGGCATCGGCGCTCACGTACAGGCCCCCTTCCGGCGTGGGTGCCGGAGTCTGCCCCGCGTTGCGGGAGCCGCGCTCCTCGTCTTCCATGCACGCGGTTCGGGAAGGCGCGACCCTCCGCCTTGTCTTTGCCGGCGTCATGACGGCCGAAACTTTGCACGTACCGGAAAAAGCCGTGCCCGATGCCCTGCGGAGCGCTCATACCGACGTTGTTCTCGATCTGCAGGGCGTATCGCGCATGGACACAGCGGGCGCCCTGTTTCTGAACCTCACGCTCGACGGCCTGCGCCGCGCCGGACGCTCCTGCGTCCTGCACGACCCCGGAGAACGCTTTACCCGCCTGCTGCGCATCGCCCCGCCGGCAGCGGAAACCGCGGCAAACGGGCAGACCCGGCCCGGAGAGGAGCGCGGGAAGCAAGCTGCCCCGGCCGCTTTTTTCGTAGAAAGGCTTATCGCGACGCTTGAGCGCGCGGATGCCGCGTTGCTTGCAAGGCTGCGCTCCGTAGGCGCACTGGTCGGTTTTTTCGGGGCCTTTCTCTGCATCGGGGGCGGCATGATCCTGCATCCCGGCCGGATGCGCTTCACTTCCCTGGTGTTTCATATGGAACAATGCGGCCTGCGCGCCGTGCCCATTGTTGCCCTGCTCACCTTCCTAATCGGCATGGTAGTGGCCTACATGGGCGCGCAGCAGCTCGGCATGTTCGGCGCGCAGGATTTCGCCGTCAATCTTCTGGAGATAACGGTACTGAGAGAAATGGCCGTACTCATCACCTCCATAGTCGCGGCCGGGCGTACCGCGTCCTCCTTCACCGCCCAGATCGGAGCCATGACGGCCAACGAGGAAACAGCGGCCCTGCTGTCCATGGGTCTTGATCCTATGGTTTTACTGGTCGTGCCGCGCGTGTCGGCCATGATCCTCTGTCTGCCCATGCTGGTGTTTCTGGCCGACATCACGGCTTTGCTGGGAGGGGCCTGTGCCCTGTACTTCAGCCTGGACATGGACCTGCAAGCCTTTATTACCCGTTTTTACGCTGTGGCCAAGCTGAAGCACCTTGTCGTCGGTCTGGTCAAGACTCCTTTTTTTGCCGCGGCCATAGCGCTTGTGGGCTGCTTCCACGGGTTCCGGGCCACGCGCAACGCGGAGTCGGTGGGTTTTCTGACCACGGTTTCCGTAGTGCAGGCGATCTTTTTCGTGATTTTACTTGACGCCCTTTTTGCCCTGTTTTTCACGGTGCTCCGCATCTGACGGAAGGAGATGACATGGTCGAAGAGGAATGTGGATATCAAGACGAAACAGACAGGAAACAGCGCGAAAACCGGAGCGGCCCCGGAAGCGTTGTCGTTGCACTGCGCGGGGTATGCAACCGCTTCTGCGACCATACGGTGCATGATAACCTGGACCTGGACATCTGCCGCGGCGAGATTCTCGGGCTGATCGGGAACTCCGGCGCGGGCAAATCGGTGCTCCTTCGTTCCATACTCGGCTTGCGCCCTCCAAACGCCGGGAGCGTCAGGATTATGGGAATCGAGATGGGCAAGGCCGGAGAAAAGGAAAAAAATGCCGTGCGCAGGCGCTGGGGAGTGCTCTTTCAGGATGGGGCGCTGTTTTCCTCCCTGAGTGTGGAGGAAAACGCGGCCTTTCCCCTGCGCGAGTTTACGCGCCTGTCCCCGGCGCTGCGGCGGGAAATCGCGCGTTTGAAGCTGTCTCTGGCCGGTTTGCCTGCATCGGCCTACGCCAGGTTTCCCGGCGAACTTTCCGGGGGCATGAGAAAGCGGGCCGGGCTGGCGCGTGCGCTGGCCCTGGATCCTGACATACTGTTTCTGGACGAGCCGACGGCCGGTCTGGACCCCTTGTCCGCAGCCGCTTTCGACCGCCTCGTCCGGGCCTTGCGCGACGACCTCAGGCTCACTGTCTGCCTGGTCACACATGATCTGGACACCCTGTATGCCGTGTGCGACCGGGTAGCGGTATTGGCGGACAAACACATCGCCGCCGTGGGCGACATCGCGTCGCTGTTGCGCCTGGACCATCCCTGGATACAGGAATACTTCAACGGTCCGCGCGGCCGCGCGGCTTTCGCGCAGGCCGCTCCGGGCAGCGACGGGTGTAGCCTGAAGTGGACTTGACGGGCAATCACAAAGTTGAAATGTTCTGGGAGCAGGTATGGAAATACGCGCCAAGTATCTTGCCGTAGGTATGTTTACCCTGGCTGTGTTCGCGGCGGCAGCGGCCTTTGCCGTGTGGCTGGCGGACAAAAACATGGGACGGGGAACAGCCGGGTACGACATTTGTTTTACGGAAAGCGTCAAAGGGCTCTCGGTGAACAGCGATGTGCTGTTTGTAGGCATCCGCGTAGGCCGCGTCGAAAACATCACCATAAGCGATGTGCATCCCGGCGAAGTGCGCGTACGCATCGCCATTGACGACGGCACTCCCGTCCGTGAAGATTCACGGGCCAAACTGGACATGCGGGGCATCACCGGAAGCTCGATCATTTCTATTTCGGGAGGGACGGCACGCAGTCCCATCCTGCGCGCGGCCGGCGGAAAGGTTCCCGAGATACCGGCCGAACCTTCCGCCTTCAGCGCGGTTGTGTCTTCCGTGCCGCAGGTAATGGCGAAAATGGAAAGACTGCTGTCGGACGCTAATATCGCGGCCGCGGGTCGCACTATACAGTCCCTGGACGCCGTCACGGAGTCCCTTGCTGCGCAGGCCGCCGCAATAGAAAGTCTGCCGGCGAAATACGCATCGGCCGCGGATCGTCTGAGCGCACTGATTGCGCGGATTGACGAAATGCTGGCAAACGACCTTGCGCCGGGTCTGTCGACCTTCCACAGCGCCATGCGGCGCATCGACGACACCATGCTCGGCGTTGGGCCGGGAATGGCGCAGTTCGCCGGTCAGGGGCTTGCGGAACTGCGTCTGCTCACGACGGACCTGCGCAGCCTGACGCAGGCCGCGACGCGCGCCGTCCGCAAGCTGGAAAACGATCCCAGACGCTTTTTCTTCGGGGATCAGAACAAGGAATTCGACAACCGATGAACGCCCCCCGGAATACCGCAGTTTCCCCTTCCGCGTTGATGCTGTCGCTGTTCCTGCTTGTCCCGGCCTTCTGCCTTGCCGGGTGCGGGAGCCTGCTGAATTCCGGGCCGGCGCCGACGCGTCTCCTGCTTAAGCCTGCGCTGCCTCCGCCCACGTCCGGCCGCCCGGTGAACAAACAACTGGTGGTGGCCGCGCCGACGAGCGGGAATATACCCTCCGGCGACGGCATAAGCGTTGTCTTTCGGGACAGGGAGATACGCATGCTCGCCGCCGCGCGCTGGACGGCGGAAGCGCCTTTGCTGATACAACGCAGTCTGGTCGATGCGCTTGAAGCAACGGGTGGATTGCGCGGGGTCGGCGATGATACGGAAGGGTTGCAGGCGGATGTCAGGCTGCTGACGGACATCCGGGAATTCGGCCTGCGTTGGGGTGAGGACGACGATACCCCGCCTGTCGGGGTCTTTGCCGCCGTTTTCCGCCTTCTCGACCTGGGCAACGGACACATCTACAGCTCCCTGCATGTGGAAGCAACGGCGCAGGCATCGGGCAAGAACAACGGCGACCTGGCCGCGGCCTGTGAAACGGCCCTGAGCAAAGGGTTGGCGCAATGCGCCGCCTGGGTACTCGCCCGGATATAAAAGCGAAAACTGAATGCCGGGCTTATTCCGACTTTCGGGTTATTCCACTTCCGGCTTACGGATACTTATCAACTACTTAATGCCGATCGCTTCAATTTCAATCAAGGCATCCCTGGGGATGCGGGCCACCTGCACACAGGAACGCGCAGGCGTGTTCCCTGTAAAATAAGTGCCGTATATTTCGTTTACTTTGCCGAAGTCATTGAGATCTTTCAGAAAAATCGTCACCTTGACCGTTTTGTCGAGAGAACTGCCGCCGGCTTCCAAAACAGCCTTCACGTTGTCCAAAGATTGTTTAGCCTGGGCTTCTATGCCTTCAGGCATCGTATTGGTGTCGGGATTCAAAGGTATCTGGCCGGATGTAAAAACAAAATCGCCTACAGCAATGCCCTGTGAATAAGGGCCTATGGCTTTCGGCGCCTTGGGCGAGGCCACGACAACGCGCTCTGCGGCAAAGGCCGAAGAAGCGGCGCAAACCGTCAGAACAGCGGTCAAAAGCAGAAAAAACATTTTTCCGGAAATCATGTTGTCCTCCATAAAAGGCAGTTCTTGGTTATAAAATTACTGCTTATTGCCGGTTATTCACGCAGATACGTTCTACAATCCTTTCCAAACATTGATCTGCGCCTCAAGTTTTTGCGCCAAAATTGGAGAGGCGCTGCCCAACGCTTGCAGAATAAGTTCCCCTTCGCGGGCATAGGCGTGACATTTTTCTTTTGACCAGTGGTTTGGCGGTGTTTGCAAATTGGCGATGCGATCTGCAAGTTTAACCAACCAAACTTCTTTGGGCTGCATTTTGATCCGCTCCAGAGAATCCAGTATGGCGGATTCTCCTTTCAATGATTTATTTTTTGATAATGCGGAAACACCTTCAGCAATTGTTGTACCGAAGAGTTCTTCAATCTGTTCTTTTGTTGCATCTGTATCCTCGATAGTATCGTGCAGCACGGCACAGCAGATGGCGTTGACTTCGTCATAGTGCATATTTTCTACTAAAGCCGGAATTAATGTCAAGACAGCAGCGCTGATATGCGCCATATACGGAATTTTATCCGAGCCTGGGTACAACTGGTGGCGATGTTTGTAGGTAGCATAAATCCATGCCATACGCGTCAATGATGTTTGAAATAATTTTTTTGTCATGATAAGGTATAATGTTTATCATGTGCTGAATTCACAAAGAGGACGTCCGGCATTTGACCGCATTGTGATGTTTAATATTCTGTCATTACAGCAAAGGTACGGCATGGCCGAGGACAAGTATGAACACCGGATTAGCTGCGCCGACAAGATACCGATGCCCGTCGGATGAAGAAAAATGACGAAAAACACTACGGGTACAAGAATCATGTGAAAGACGCCTACAGCATCCGCACCGAACACTTACGGAAAAAATCCGTCGGGTTGTAACTCATTTTAGCCTTCCGCAGCCCTTCGTCCCCGAGGTCCTGTTCCCGGTTGACGTAGACCGCGTTTTTGCCCGCATCGTTGCAGAAGAGGTAGTTTATGGCCTGATATCCGCCCTTGACGCAGGGAGCGGCTTTCTCGAAGTGGATAACCATGGTGTCTTCGCCCAGCGGCTCGGCCAGAGTATAGGCCACGGGCACATCGTCCACATGGATGATGCCTCCGCACAGTCCGGGTATCTTGTCCCAGGCCGTCAGCACGCGGGCCACGGCATCGTTTTCGGCCTGCAGGGCTTCCGACGATTCGCAGTCCCGCCACCGGCACCACTCGGCCTGCATGTTCAGCACCGTCTCCACGCAGGCTTCCGACAGCGGGCTGTAGTCATAGTCGTAAGTTTTCATGAACTGCCTGAGCAGATTCTTTTTTTTGTGAAAACGGTTGCCGGGTAACGTACACAGTTCCGAAGAAAGGTACAGGTAATCCCAGAGATCCCGGCTGTCCTCAATCTCCGCGCGCCCCGGCAGGGCGGCGCTCCAGAGATCGGCCAGTTCATAGGGCACACGGATAAAAAGCGAGCCGGGCGCAGTTTCCGGAGCTTTGCTCCAGTCTTCCACCGCGCTCCAGGGACCGACGGGCGCCCAATTTGCCGAAAAAGGGCGTTTTTGGCGTATCCAGCAAAGGGTTCCGTCAAAACGCCACTCCAGTTCATAATGCGTCGCCCAACCCCAGAGATTGGCGAAACTGTAATCCGAAGCACGGCTGTTGCAGCGGTTCAGCAGATCAAGATACGCCGGCATCCGGTCGAAGGAAAGCGGCGCGTATCCGCCGGCAATAGCGTTGTTCCTTTCAAAAGCCGGCGGAGAATCTTCAGCATTCACGATGTTTTTCCTTTATCTGTTCCGGCAAAGCGGCCGAAGCGCCCGGCCGTGGAGGCGAAGCCGCTCCACTCGCGTCGGAAAAAGCAATACAGGCAGACGGCGGACTGTACGACCTGGGAAACAAGCATGGCCGAAAAAACGCCTGCCGCGTTCTGCCATACGACATGCCCCATATACCATGCAAGGGGCAGACGCACCAGCCAGGTCCCGGCGCTGAACGCGGCCATGCTGTATAAGGTCGCGCCCGCGCCGGAGAAAATGCCGCTCATGATGACGCTCGTCACGCTGAACGGCGTGCCGAGCAGGTTGAATACAATGTAGTCGGCCGCCACCGCGCGCACCGCCGGATCGGGAGCCACGAAGGCCGTTACGTACGGCAGAAAAGGATACAGGCAAAGCGCCGCGAGACTCATGACCAGCGCCCCCGCGCCTGCGATGCGCAGACCGACGCGCCGCGCTTCCTCCGGGTTGCCCGCCCCCAGGCAGTGCCCGATCAGGATGGACGCTGTAAGCCCGAAAGCCAGGGCGGGCATAAACAACAGGCCTTCCACGCGCATGCCCGCCGTCAATCCGTCGACGGCCGTCACACTGTCTCCGGGCAAGGTGCCGGTAATCATAAACAGCACCATGTAACCGAGCTGCCAGAGGAACTGCGACCCGCCCGCGGGCAGGGCCACCTTGAGCACATAGGGCAAGGCGCGTTTCTCCCAGCGTATGGAAGCAAAACTTCGCCTGCCGGCCAGCCCTGCCCGCACCATGGCGAACAGGCTGAACAAGGCCCCGCAGAACATGGAAAGTATCGTGGCCAGCACGATGCCGACAGCGCCGAGCCGCGGCATCCCGAACATGCCCAGTCCCAGCCCCGCGTCGCCTGCGGCGTTGACGATGCAGACCATGATGACGGACATCAGGGGCACGCGCACGTTCTTGTGCGCCCGGAATACGGCGGCGGCGAGAAAGGACAGGTAGCCGGCGGGCAGCACCGGAAGCAACAGCTTCCACAAACCCAGAGTCAGGTCGAAAATTTCCTCCGGCACATGCAGAAAACGCAGCAGGTGCCCGGCGAACACATAGCCGCCGGTCACGGTAAGCAAGGAAAATACGATCCCGCCTTTGAACAGCAGCCCCACATAGCGGTCGGCGCGGCGGTGAAGGCCGGCGCCGGCCGCCTGGCTCACGGCCGCCAGTCCGCCGTTGATCAGGGCAACGCCTAGCACCAGCAGCAGGAACTGGCACTGAGTAATGATGCCGAGCGCGCCCTGCAGGTGGGGATGGATGCGCCCGGCCACCACCACGTCCGTAAACCCGACCGTAAACTGGAAAAACATGGTCAGAGCCTGGGGCCAGATCAAAGACCATATTTCACGGCCGGAAACGCGGCTCCCGCCGTCCCGGCCGCGTTGCCGGCCTGCCTGCGCGGAGGGAGTCCCCGCGCCGCGCAAAAGAGGAAAGACCCGCAAGGTGAGAGCCCTTGATTCCTTTGTTAAAAAGGTTGAAACGGTTTGACAGGGGATCGCGTAAGAAGACCGTGAAGCGCGAAGTGCTCATGGAGTGTGTTCACAAAGCCCCGGATGCCGAAGCAGGCGGCAGAGCAGCCTGACGCCCGCGCCTGTTGCGCCCGGCGCCGGAAGCAGGGGCGAGGCTTTGCTCACCCAGCCCGGTCCGGCTATGTCCAGGTGCGCCCAGCGTGTGCCTTTTTCTATGAAACGGCGCAGGAAAAGCGCGGCGTGGACGGCTCCGCCCTCGCGGGGACCGATGTTGCTCATGTCTGCGATCTCGCTTTTAAGGTTCTTGTCGTAGTCGTCCCAGAGGGGCATGGGCCAGACCAGGTCGCCGGCCTGCTCGGCCGCCGTCAGTATCGCCGCGCGCAGTGAATCGTCTTCAGTGAAGAGACCGCTGCCGTAGTCGCCCAGGGCGATGACGCAGGCCCCGGTCAGGGTGGCGAGGTCGATCAGCAGAGCAGGCGTATACGACTTTTGGGCATAGGCCAGCGCGTCGCAGAGCGCCAGCCTGCCCTCGGCGTCCGTATTCTGTATTTCCACCGTATTGCCGTTCAGCGCGGTGATCACATCGCCTGGCCGCGTTGCCCCGCCGCCCGGCATGTTTTCCGCAGCGGCGATCAGGCCGACGACGCGGGGCAGCGCATCGCGGTCCGGGGCCTCGCCAATGGCCGTAAACAAGCCGAGCACCGCCGCGGCCCCCGCCATGTCGCTCTTCATTTCGTGCATGGAGGCCGAAGGCTTCAGCGAGATGCCGCCGCTGTCAAACGTTATGCCCTTGCCGGCCGCGATCAGGGGCCGATCCTTTTCCCTGCCCGCGGGGCAGTGTTCGATAACCGCGAAACGCGGTCCGTTGCGCGAGCCTCGTCCCACGGCATACAATGCCCCCATGCCCATGGAGACGATTTGTTCATCATCGAAAACCGTGCAGGAAAAGCCGTATGTTTCTGCTACCTTGCGCGCCTCGTCGGCCAGCAGGGCCGGAGACATGCGGTTGCCGGGGGTGTTGGCGAGATCGCGGGTCAGGACGACGCCTTTCGCTTCGCCCGCGCCGAAGCGGGCGGCTTCCCGCAACGCGGCCGGGACATCCACCCCGGAAAACAGAAAACTGAAGGACAGCGGGTCGGCCGGACGCTCCTCGTCCTCATTCCCCTTGCCGCGGCAAAGGTCGCCGCGGTAGAGGCCGAGCAGGGCGGAAAGCGCGGTTTCCCGCACCAGGGTCGCCGTATCCGCCCCAAGTCCGGCCTCCGCAAGGGCATTCAGAGCCGCCGTAGGCAGGCCGACGGAAGCGAAGGCGCGTTCCCGGCAGAATTTCAGCGCCCCGGCAACGGCGTTGCGCAGGTTTTTCAGGCTGTTCCTGTCCCGTTTGCCCAGCCCGAGCAGCGCGATGCGCTCGGCGGGCGATGCGCCGGCGGGAGCGTACAGCAGCAGGCGTTCGTCCTCTTTGCCGCGAAAGTCACGCAATCCCGGGTGCTCCGCCGCCCACGGGAAAAGCCGGGCCGGCAGCGGGTCCGGGGCGGCAGCGGCCGCCCGTTCATGTAACGGCAAAAGCGCGCAGGCAACGGCGCCGCCTGCCGCGATGTTGCGAAAGTCGATTTCCATCAGAAAGTCCTTTACTGTTCGAAGCTCTCGACATTCAGGGGAGTTCGCGCTTGACGCCCGGCACAGCCGGGCATACCTTATCTTTATACCTTCCTTGCAGGAAGGGAGGCATGCCGGCCGGCTCCAAGCCGCCGGAGCGAAGCCATCCTGCAATCTGAGCCGGATGCGCATTGAAACAAACCGGGCCGGCAAAAGCCGGCTTACTTGTCGAGCGGAAAAGGGCGGCGTTGGCCCGTTCCGGAAACTATTCCACAAGCCTGACATAGGCAAGCAAATATGCGCGACGCTGCTTCGGCCGTTGCGGCGCCGATAAAATGCACGCTTACGGTTACAACAGGTTGGAAGCCAATTCCGAACGCTTGTTGATGCATGGATTTCCGGACTTTGTCGCCTGGTGCAGGGCGAAAAAAAACCGGATGTTCGCTTGACGATCAAACATCAGAGTGTCATGTCATGCTCACAATGTCGTGACACTGACGCTTGGCGAAGCCGGGCGCGCCGATGCAGGCGTGACATCTCAAGAGGAAACTATGCAGGAATTGCTGATTGAAGGCGGAGTGCCCCTGTGCGGAAGCATCCATGTAAGCGGGTCCAAAAACGCCGCCCTGCCCATACTGTTCTCTACCATACTTCTGGATTCACCCGTTTTTTTTCACAATGTCCCGCGCCTGCGCGACATAGCCACCACCCTTGCCCTGCTGCGCGTACTGGGGCGTCCGGCGGACTTTACAGATACGGAAGGGCACACAGTACGCGTGGAAACCGGCCCCCTGAACGGAGAAGCCCCCTATGAACTGGTCAAGACCATGCGCGCCTCGGTGCTGGTGCTCGGCCCGCTTCTCGCCCGTCTGGGGTTTGCCGGGGTAGCCCTGCCCGGAGGCTGCGCCATAGGGGCGCGTCCGATTGAGCAACACATGAGGGCGCTGGAAAAAATGGGGGCGCGGCTGGAGTTGGAGTCCGGTTACATCATCGGACGCTGCCCGGGTCTGCGCGGCGCGGATATCACCTTCGACCTCCCGACCGTGGGCGGCACCGAACACCTGATCATGGCCGCCTCTCTGGCCGAAGGCGAAACCGTGCTGCGCAACTGCGCGCGGGAACCGGAAATCTCGGATCTCGCGAACTTCCTCAACGCCTGCGGTGCGAAAATTTCCGGCCACGGCACGGATACCGTGCATATTCGCGGTGTTGCCGCCCTGCGCGGTTGCGAGTACCGGATCATGCCGGACCGGGTGGAGGCAGGCACCTTTCTGGCGGCGGCGGCCATTACCGGCGGGAACTGCAACATCGTCGGCTGCCCCGTGGAGGAACTCACCGCCGTGACGGCCAAACTGGGCGAAACAGGCGTCACCGTCGAACCGCACGCCGGCGGCGTCAACGTGCGTTGCGACGGGAAACTGCGGTGCGCGGACGTGACGACCATGCCCTATCCCGGATTTCCGACCGACATGCAGGCCCAGATCACGGCGCTCATGACTCTTGCCGAAGGCTCCGGCACCGTGGAGGAAACCATCTTCGAAAACCGCTTCATGCATGTGCCGGAGCTTGTGCGCATGGGCGCGGATATTCGTCTTTCCGGATCACGCGCCGTCATCCGCGGCGTGCCGGCCCTGACCGGCGCCCCGGTCATGGCTTCGGACCTCAGGGCCGGCGTATCGCTGGTGCTGGCCGGTCTTGCCGCTTCCGGAACGACAAGGGTGCAGCGCGTCTACCACCTGGACCGGGGCTATGAACGCATCGAAGACAAACTTGAGGCCGCCGGCGCACGTATCCGACGGATTTGACGCCGAATTGCTTTTCGGCGGAAAGCAAAGGAAACGCTGATTTATTATTTTTGAGAGTTTTTACCTATGAATAGATACAATAATAGTAACGTTCAAAAATTACAAGTTTTTCCGAGCTGTGTCAGCAATTCTCATTTTAGACTTTCTTGAGAAACTTTTTTCACCCGAGCCGATTGAATCGAAGGAATATCGCCCCTTATTCCCACTGAATCGGTATTTTATCCCACCAGCCGAGGCTGCAAAACCACATCCAAGGCGACAAGGAGCCATAATTAGAATTGCTGGTCTGCCGGCGCGGAGCTTGCGTGTTTGTGACAGGCAGAGTAAAGCTGATGGCGGCAGGTCCCCCGAAAGGAGGATAGCCAGATGGCGAAGTTCCTGATGAACGTTCTGGCCGCAATTGTGGCCGGCGTTATTGTGGGCCTGATTATGCGTACCGTGTAGACAGGTCTGCCCCTGCAGGAATGAAGCTCCGTCAGGGGCAGGAAACTGGGATTGACTAAATCCGAGGGACTTGCCGGGGCCGGGAGTGATTGCACACAACCGGCCCGCCTGACAAATATCTTAGGCACTTTCCTCCGCGTGTCAAGAGCCTTGCCGCCTGGCTGACACACTCATGGCAGCGCGCGGATCATGTAGCGCACAGCCGTGTTCACGGGGCGAAATTCAGCAGCAGTATGATCATTTCCCCAAGAGAGCGAAGCATCAAATTGATAACGTGCGATTTCTTCATCCGAAACTCCGGAATCCCCGCAGCAAACCATTGTGCTTGTCCTAAAAGCGCCTGATACGATACTATCACCTGTTCCTGTGTCTGCGAGGAAAGAACCGAAAATATTCCGACCGGCATCTTGCTGCACAAGACCAAGCAAGGCTGCGTTGCCGCCCGTCCCGCGCAGGAACAGCCCTCTGAAATCTGGGGCTGTGGGGCCTACGATTGCATACAGTTCCGGGTACGCCGTACCGCCGCACATCGAGTCTTCAGCAGTGGGGCTATGCCGCTGCCGACGCGGAGCTTGCGTGTTTGTGACAGGCAGAGTAAAGCTGATGGCGGCAGGTCCCCCGAAAGGAGGATAGCCAGATGGCGCAGTTCCTTGTGAACGTTCTGGCCGCGATAGTGGCCGGCGTTGTTGTGGGCCTGATTATGCGTAACGTGTAACAGGTCTGCCCCTGAGGGAGTGCCATCCGTCAGGGGCAGGTTCAATGAGCCTTAAAACTCAGGGGGCTTGCCGGGGCCGGGAGTGATTACACACTACCCGGCCCGCCTGACAAATATCTTAGGCACTTTCCTCCGCGTGTCAAGAGCCTTGCCGCCTGGCTGTCACACTCACGGCAGCGCCCGGATCAGGTAGCGCACGGCTGTGTTGACCGGGCGGGTTTCGTCTGCTGTCTTTCCTTCAAACAAGCCGCTGAGGTCAACAACCCAGTCTGTTTCTCCGCCGCTCTTTCCGGCTGCATCATAGATATTGCCGCGCTGCCGGTCAGCGCGTTTGATTATTGTGCCTGCCATGCCATGTCGCGCGGCTATATAGCCGGTAACGTCAGAGCTTGTTAAGGAGCCGCCGCAACCCCGACTGCATCGTCCTGCATCACGCCGAGTGCGGCTGCCCTGCCGCCGCTTCCGCGTAGGAACAAGCCGCGAAAATCCGGCATCGTGCCACCTATCACGGCAAACAGTTCCGGGTACGCGCCGATGACGGGCGGCAGGGCTACGGCCGCGCAGGCGTCTGGCGACCGTGATGGAGCAGCGCGTAAGGAGTCGCACATGACCTTGACTTTGCCTCATGGCGGTTGTATAGAAAAAGGGAACCCCGGCCCCTGCGTGAACAGGAACCGGGGCTGGGCACGGCGCGGTGAGCGCCTCTCGCACGGCTACCTCCAGCGTACTTTAGGTCTTCGGCCCCGTATCAGTTCCCGCTGATACGGGGTCACCTACTATTCGGCCGCTGAAGCCGAGAGTAGAATCAGTACCAGCGTTATCGCGGCGACGAAAACAAGTTTCCGCAGCATGGCTGATACCCTCCTTGCCGTAGTGCGCCGTGCCCAGGCGCATAGGTTGGAAGGGCAGCCGTGCGTTGGCAGCCTATGCTGGCCAGAGGATTATTGCAAGCGGACTATGGGAGAGCGCCAGGGCAGACGCATCTAATTTTTCCTACTACGGCAAGAAAGCGTCCTCGCCGGGCACCGCGGAAAGTCCGCCGTCTTGACGGCCCCAAACAGCTGCTATGTTGCGCCGCAACGAAA
>JAISMY010000112.1 GCA_031276485.1 Desulfovibrio sp.
ACAACATTTGAGCTTTTTGAAGTACATACATTGAAATAATTAACTTTTTTCTTTAAAAATCGCCGAAAAAACTTGATTTCGGGCTCTTTCTTGCAGGATTTTGTTAAAGACAGGTTAAAGACAGGATAAGAATACCCTCGCGGCGAGAGTATCAGTGCGGCGAGAGCAAGATGCCAGTGCTGCTTACGCGCGCGGTTTCACGGCCGATGCGAAAATACGTTCACAGAAGGCCGTGTCAAGCCTATGGGGCGGAACCGGCGGAACCGGCGCTTGGGGATAATCGCCCAGGGCTTTTTCCATCCAGGCCACATCGTGCCGACGGCCGAACTTGAATCCCGCGCAATGATGCACACCGGCAGGGACAAACCCCGCGCGGGTGTGAAACCCGATACTCTGATCGTTGGGCACTGTGATCACTGTATACGCGTTGCAAAAACCAGCGGCGCGCAACAGCGCGAACAAGCAGCCGTACAAAGCCGATCCCCTGCCGTCGCCGTGGTATTCCGGTGCGAAGTAAATTGATGTTTCCACACTCCAGGCAAACGCGGAACGGCTCCGGTACTGCGCGGCATAGGCATAGCCGGCCGCAGTACCCCGCTCTTCATACACCAGCCAGGGATAGGCTGCTTGGACGTTCGCCATTCTGCCCGCGAGCATTTCCGGGGACGGAACCTCGCATTCAAGCGAAACAGGCGTGTCGCGCACATACGGAGCATAAATATCAAGAAGCCGATGCGTATCAGTCTGTGTCGCAAACCTGACCCGCCGGTCGCCGAAGTGGGGCATACCGCCTCCCAGCTCTACGCACTGAAGGCTTCAGCGGGTAAAACGGCCTTCAGCCCGTGCCGGGCAAAGCCGGCAAGCACCTCCTCCAACTCGCCGGGACCGTAGGAATGAAAAGACGGAAGCGCCCGGCGCAGGGCAACGTATTTGCTGCTGCCGAAAGCATGGTAAGGCAGAACGTCCACCTCGTCTCTGTCGAAGGCGCGCAACAGCGCCGCGAGGGCGGCAATATTCTCCTCGGAATCGTTGGCGCCGGGAATGAGCGGCATCCTGATGCGCAACGGCACGCCGGAGTTCAGGGCCTCGCGCAAATTATCCAGAACCAGACTGTTGTCCCGGCCGGTCAGCCTGCGGTGCGCTTCCGGGTCCATATGCTTACAGTCAAAGAGAAGCAAATCCGCCGCCCCCTGTATCCGCCTGAACTGCTCAATCGGGCAGCAGCCGCAGGTATCGACGCAGACATGATACCCTTCCTTGCGGCAAGCTGTCGGCAAGGCAAAGAAAAACTCCCCTCCGCAGACGGGCTCACCCCCGCCGAATGTCACGCCGCCGCCGGAGTTCCTGTAGAACAGTTCGTCCTTGCGCACTACCCGCATGACATCTTCCACGCTCATCTCCGTGCCGGAGATGGCCCGCGCCCCGGTAGGGCATACGGACACGCAGATGCCGCAGTCGCGGCAAAGATTCACATCCCGATTGTAACGGCCGTTTTCCTCCGTCACGGCCGCGTGCGGACAGACCTCGGCACACCGCCCGCAGCCGCTGCACATATTCTGAAATACCATAAGCTGCGGCTGAAAACTCTGAGATTCTGGATTGCTGCACCACAGGCAACGCAAGGGACAGCCCTTGAGAAAAACGGTGCTGCGTAAGCCCGGCCCGTCTTCGGTAGACATGCGCTGTATATTGTAGACAATACCTCTCAACCGATCCGTAGCGTCCGGATTCATCCCGTTGCCTCCCGCAGGGAATCGCGCAGACCCAACTCCCGCATTTTTTTGTACAGTTTGTTGCGCGAAATGCCCAACATCCGCGCGGCCAGCGTTTTATTATATTCCGTGCGCCGCAGAGCGGCCTGCAGCGCCTGACGCTCACTTCGGGCACCGATGCTTGCCAGAGTTTCATTCTCAGGAAAAAAAGGCATGTCGGTTGATTCTTCCTCGGCCTCAACGCCTTCATTGCGGCATTTCCGGCGGAATTCCTGCAGAAAGCGCTCCGGCAAATGGCCGGGCGTCAATATATCGCCCGTATCGCCCAGGCTGTACAGGGCATAGGTCAACACATTTTTCAGTTCACGGACATTGCCCCGCCAAGGATACAGCCTGAACAGCCGGTACACTTCGTTGTCGATGTGGATTTCCTGCGCCCGCTTGTGTCCCGCGCCCTGTTCGATAAAATGCCCGGCCAGAAGGGGGATGTCGCCGACATGCTCACGCAGCGGGGGCACGATCAGTTCAAGAATGCTCAGGCGATGATAGAGATCCTCGCGGAATTTGCCTTCATTCACGCTTTCGGCAATATTTTTGTTGGTGGCCGCGATCAGACGAAAATCCGAATGCAGGCGTCCGGGGTGGGCGAGCTTCTGGATTTCGCCCGTTTCAAGCACACGCAGGAGCTTGGCTTGCATGGGCAAAGAGAGCTCGCCGATTTCATCCAGAAAGATGCTCCCTCCATCGGCCAGTTCGAATTTACCTTTCATACCGCCCGCGCCTGCCCCGGTAAAAGCGCCGGCCGCATAGCCGAACAGTTCCGACTCCACAAGTTCGTGAGGTAGAGCGGCGCAGTTGACCGTGACAAAGGGTTTGCCGGACCTGTCGCCGGCCGAATGCAGGGCTTGGGCCACCAGTTCCTTGCCGGTACCGCTTTCGCCCAGGATCAGAATGGGTTCGCGGCTTCCGGCAAAACCGCGTCCCCTCTTTTTCATGATCCGCATGGCTTCGCTTTCGCCCACAATGCTCTCAAAGGTGTGCAACATCCCCGCCTTTTTCCGGGATTTTCGCTCGAAATAGCCCGCCCTTTCCTCCAAATCCCGCACTGCGTCCAGCAACGGCGACAGCTTGTCCCGATCTGCGCCCGCGGAAATACTTTCAATAATCACTCCGAGCAGGCTGCCTTCGCCGTTCAGGATGGGATATCGAAAGGAAACCCCTTGAGCGTTACGCGTAGTCACGCTGGAATTGACGGTTATTTTGCCGGTGCGGATTGTGGTCATAGCCCCTTGCTCCGCGGTGAGAAAAAATTCCGCTACATGTCTTCCCAGCAATTTTTCCGACAGGCCGAACATTTCGCGGAAGGCCTTGTTCGCATAAATAAAGTTTCCTTCGGCGGACAACAGCGCAATGCCCGTATGCAACAGTTCAAAAACACCGCCTTGCGCATGAACGGCAAAGTCCATCAATGCTGCCGAACTATTGAATGTGTAACCGGACACGACTAACCGCCTCCGTATGCGTATGAGGAAGACTATGCGTATGAAGAAGACAGGTTCACGCGGGGTGTCTGGTTCCGGAGCGTCGATTTTCCGCTGTATACTTCAATGTTGGAGACAACGGCGTCAAAGTAGCCGAAACAAAGTCACCGCAAAGAACATATCATCATATCAAGGATGCCATATTCATCCAATTCTCGGTATCACTTTGCGCTTTTTGCCGATAGAGATGCAATTCGGCCAATATCAGTCGTTTCAGCTCAATGAATTCATTGCCCGCACGGTCGCGCGGCGAGGGCAAATCGACGATGAAGCGTTTAGATATGTATCCGGGGTGCGCACTCATAACGACAATTTCGTTGCTCAGAAAAATAGCTTCGTCTACATCATGTGTGACCAGGATCATAGTGGTGCCTTCAACACGCCAGATGCGCAGCAATTCTTCCTGAAGCCGGATCCTGGTGATGGCGTCCAACGCGCCCAACGGCTCGTCAAGCAACAGGATGCCGGGTTTGTTGATCAGCGCCCTGGCAATGGCCGCCCGTTGCGCCATGCCGCCGGAAAGCTGATGCGGGTAGGCATTTTCAAAACCCGACAACCCGACCAGCGCCGTCTGCCCGCGCACCGCCTCCGCTTTGTCCTGCGCGCTCCATTCCATATTTTCGAGGCTCAGCCCAATGTTTTGTTCCAAGGTGAGCCAAGGCAACAGTCGATGATCCTGGAAAACGATGCCGCGCGCCCTGCTTGGTCCCCCTATGCGTTCACCGTTCAGCAGGATGTCCCCCTCATACTCACTGTCCAGACCGACAATCAGCCGCAGAAGCGTCGACTTGCCGCAGCCGGACGGCCCGACTATGCTGAGAAAGTGACCCGACCCGACGTCGAAAGTCACGCCGGACAGTATTTGCAGCCTGTCCCCGTCCACTGTGTAATGCTTGCGGACGGAGCGTATCTCCACCTTTCCAGCGATACCCATGTTTCAATCCACATCGTTTCTGTTCAGCGTAGAACTTTCCAATCATAAGAAATTTCTGATGAACGATTTTCCGCTTATCCCTTGAACCCTTGCTGCCAGCGCAGAATGCGGCATTGCAGCGCATACATCTGACGATCTATGACAAACCCTACAAGACCGATAATCGCCATGCACACCAGGAGTTGATCCGTCAGCAGCAGTCCCTGGGCGCGAAAAATGAGAAACCCGAGTCCCTCAAGACCGCTCAATCCCTCGGCAACGACGACCAGCGCCCAGGCAAGGCCGGCGGCATAACGCAAAGAAACCATGATATTCGGCATGGCCGCCGGCAGAATAACTTTGCGGACCATCTGCCTGCGGGTCAAAAGCAACACCTGCCCCAGCTCAATATAATTTTTCTCAACCGAGCGGATACCCTGCAAGGTATTGAGGAAAAGCGGGAAAAAGACCGATTTGGCAATCACAAGAATTTTGGCTGGCGCCCCTATGCCGAGCCACAACACGATCAGCGGCAACCAGGCTATGCCGGGAATATGGCGGACGGTATCCACAGTCGTACCGAGAAACTGTTCGAATTTCCGGGACAAACCCGCCGCCGTGCCCAGCCCTATCCCGGCGGCGGAACCGTAAACAAACGCTTGTCCCACAATGTTCATGCTGGCGAGAAAATCAAAAAACAGATCCTGTTTCGTCAACATAAGCCAAAAGGCATCGACCACCTTGCGCGGAGCTGGTAAAAATACAGGTTCAACCCATTGGTAACTCGCCGCGGTCTGCCACAGGGCAACAATGAGGATGGGGAGTACCAGACCGACAGGGCTGCCGAAACGTCTTGTGAACTCGCCGATCTTCAAACTTACGCTCCGGACGGCAGCGGGTTTTCCCGCTGTTTCCGTTGCATCGACGGTGCAGGCTGCCGCGCTGAGGTTGCTCATGAGTTACCCCGATATCAGTTGTAAATCGAGTACTTGCCGCCGATGAAAAATTGCCGCGCTATGAAAGCGTCGAGTTGTTCATCCGTCAGGTTGCGGTCATTCAGAATGTCGTCGCCGTTTGCCTTATACCACGCCAAAAAGGTTTTGAGACTGTTGAGCGCGCGATCCGCATTCGCCTCACCGCCCATAAAATCCCACTGTCCGAGATGGGTGATCTGGAACAGCGCCGCCTCAAGAGGCTGACGAAGCTCTTTTGCGATGATGGCCGCAGCTTCGTTGGGATGATCCGTTGCCCAGCTTCTCGTCTTTTCGTGGGCAAGCAGAAAAGCTCGGATGACTTCCGGATATGCCTCGACGAAGTCGCGCTTGGCGAGATAGGTAACCCGTCCGGAATGATTGACATAAACACCGTCATCCGGCGATTCGCCGATGATCTTCAAATTGCCGGACAGCCATGCTCCGGTGAACTGATTTGCAGCCAGGTGCGCCGATGTGGCGTCCGTTGCCCCGGACAGCAGCGAGGAAATCATGACGGTGGGGTTGTCGATGGTTTCGTAGCGGACGCGGCCCTTCCTGATTCTCGTGTCCAGAGGAAGTCCGGCTTTCTCCAGAATTTCAAAGGGGGACGCCCAATAGCAACTTGCCCGCGCACTGCCGAGTTTTTTTCCGTCGAGGTCGGCCACGGAATTTACGGCATTGTTTCCTGCCTTGGCCAGAACGGGGGCACGATAGCGGTTCGACGGCTCCGACACCCAGACCAGAACGATATCCAGACCGTTGGAGCGATGCACCGTTGCGGGGTAGATCATACGCTGGGCGACGGCAATGGCTCCGCCGGCTACGGCGGCGCTCTCGGCGCCCAACAGTTCGGCGGCACCGGCCGCTATCAGCTTGACTTCCTTCACGCCTATTTTGTCGAATTCTTCCTTGAAAAAGCCTTTTTTCTCGGCAATGACCGTCCATGACGTTGCCTGAAGGTTGATGGACGTGAGCGGAGGCGCGGCCAAAGCTTCATCATCTGCCGCCGCAGCCGGCAATATTCCGAGAAGTACGGCAAGCAACGCTGCCGGAGCGTGTTTTCTCAGCAGGGCATACATAATCATCCTCCAAAGTTTTATTGAAAATGATTTGAATTTCAACTATGATGCAGCACTTTCATAATATCTCGCGAAGCGCAAATACTAATTACGTATATCTATATATGAAAACAGTCATATGAAAATAACCATAAACTATGCTATAATACAGCAAAAAATAAAAAGTGCTATAATACTGTATAGCACTTTTCTAAAAAAACAATTCTTCGTTAAAATTTAAATTAACGTAATATATGACGTTTATTACTAAACGCTATGCAAACTGATAGATTTTACAAAATTTTTCTCCTGGGAAATTTGAAATACTGTCAATCCGGCGTCACCGTAAATACTTGATGCTCGTCGCGGGCAACCACAAAATTTTCGCCATACTGATCCACAAGATCTCTGTCGATGACAAAGGGCAAGGAATGTGCTGAAACTTCCAGGTCACCATCACTCCGTTCGTCAATACTCAATCGGAGTACAATCCTGCTTTTGCAGCCGCAGCCTATTTTGCTTTCCCGCACACGCACACGGGCTTCGCCGCCTTCTTTATCCAGAAGCGCGCGCAGCCCGGCAGAGACCTCATCGGAGAGAGTGATATGCATTACCGTGTTCCTCTTTCAGCGCACAGCCGCGTACTGGGTACGTTTGATGATTTCGTCCTGCACGCCTTTGTCCAAGCGTGTGAAGTAGGCACTGAACCCGGCCACGCGCACCACCAGATCCTTGTAGTCCTGCGGCGATTTCTGAGCTTCGTGCAAGGTTTGCGTATCCACAACGTTGAACTGGATATGGCTGCCGCCCAAGTCGAAATACGTCCTGATCAGCGAGAGCATGATTGCGGCCCCTCTTTTGCCCGCAAGCACGGAGGGCAGCAATTTTACGTTCAGGTGGTTGGCATTGAAGCGTACGGTATCTATGGCTCCGGCGGCGGACTTCAGCAGGGCAGTGAGTCCCTCCACATCGGTACCCGGCATGGCCGATACGCTGGCATCGGTCAAAGCTTCGCCCCGCCTGTGCCCGTTGGGCAGAGCGCCGGTGAACGGAGCGAAATAGTTGTGGAACGACAGGGAAAAGGCGTCCATGCGCGGTTCGTTGCCGAAATAGTCCGTGCCCTGCGCCCGGTATATTTTTTCGATGTCGCGAAACATGCGCCGCACAAAGGAATCTACATCCGGATAATCGTTGCCGTGCTTGGGCGCTTTGAAGCACATCTCGCGAACATCTTCATATCCTTCGAATTCGGCGTACATGGCTTCCAGCAGCCGGGACATGCCCAGCCGCCCGGTGTCGTACACCAAGTGCTTTACAGCCAGCAGGGAGTTGGCCGCATCCACGCCGCCGGTGGTAATGCACAGGGATTGGGCGTACTTGGGACCGCCCTGCTCCTCGGTCAATCCTTTTTCAAGGCAACCTTCCAGGACGCTGGAGCGAAAGATGCTCGGCACCACCCATTCCCTGGTTGCGTTGCCGATGTCGGAAATGCGGCGCTGCAGCGCCAGGCAGTGTGTCATCTGCTGCAGAAAGGCCGCGTAGAGATCTTCAAAGGTCTTGAAATCCTTCGGATCACCAGTTTTGATACCGACCTGCTTTTTTGTGAAGGGATCCCGGCCGTCATTGAGGGTGAGTTCGACGACCTTGGCCAGATTGGGCTGCCCTTCAAAGGTGACGTACGATCCCTGCCCGGCCTGGCCGGTGCCCACGCAACCGAAGATGACGCAGTTGGCCCTGGCCTCGTCGAGGGTGATGCCGCGTGAGGCGAAACGGCTCAGGTGACGCTGGACGACCACGGAATTGTTCATGAACTGGGGCTGGCCGGTGCCGCCGCGAATGACCTCTACAGCCTTGTGCAGGTAAGATTCCTTCATTTTCGGATGATAGAAGAGCGCAAGGGTGGGCTGGATATTTTTCATGGCGATCTGGCAATCCATGATCAGTTCTTCCAATTCGGTGCTTGCATCGTCGCCGTCGGCGGTCAACCCGCCTATGGAGATGGTCTGCCCGGTGTGGCCGGACAGGGCCAGAGCATAGGCCGCGCCTTGATAGGCGGCGATTTCCAGATGCTTGATCCACTGGAATTTCAACAGGGTGAGCGCCTGTTCGCGACTCAGGCTGCCTTCGTCGATGTCCTTGCGGTAAAAGGGATACATGTACTGTCCGTAACGTCCCGGAGAAGTGCCGCAGCCCGCCTGCTCTATTTCGACGATAAGGTGGGTGAACCAGAAAGACTGGATGGCCTCGCGAAAATTGCGGGCGGGGAACTCCGGCACCCGACGGCAGACTTCGGCAATTTCCAGAAGTTCGGCCTTGGTCTTGGGGTCGCTTTCGGCCTGCGCCGTGCTTTCCGCCAGATCGGCGTAGCGCCGGGCATAGGCGACGGCGGCCTTGAGGACGATTTTGCAGGCTCGGTAGAATTCCATCCTGGGGTAGTTTGCCGCCTTTCTCGGCAGAGCCTGCAAGTACTCTTCTATTTCCTCCAGAATACCGGAAATGCCCTTGTTCAACACCTTGGGGTAATCGCAGGCACCGGAGCCGGTACTGTTGTCGTTGACCGGATACAGCCATCCCGACTTGAAGAGCAGTTCGCTGTTCTCTCCGTATTTTTCCTTATACAGGGCATTGGCCCTGTCATACGTTGTCCGCCCTTTCCACTGCTTGTACACGCTCTTGAGCAGTTCCTCAGTTTCTTTGGGGATATTTACTTCACCCAAAGACGACATTTTGACCATATCGAGTTCATCTTTGATCCAATTGACCTGCCATTCAGGGTAGGGGTAGACGCCTGCGCGGATACCGGTCAAGGTACCGACAATCGGGTTGCCGTCCAGAAAGATATCTTTTTTAGTCAGGACGCGTTCCAGCAGTTTGGCTCGCATAATTACATTGCAGTCACCTTTGCATTCCTCATATATTTCGGTGAGAAACAGAAGGCGCTGGGAATCCATCTGCTGAGGCGCATCCATCAAAAAGGCTTTATGCGCCTTTATGCGTTCTTCCGCAGTCCCCCAATTGACGTCATATTTTGATTTATGCATTTGCAACAGTTTTGCTTTCGGATGTTCTTTGAGTTCCATCAACATGATATTACTCCCTGATTGATGTCGAAAAATACGGTGTTTATGATTGCAAATAGAAGCAATAGTCATGCCAAAATATAACTATGCATATTTATTATACAATTTTTTATCTTGGAAACAGAGAACAGTCTGTTCTGTACCTTTTCGGTACACCATGTACTGAATTCGGTACAGTTGAGGAGAAGTAGAGCGAGGCGAGTCTGTCCCGTCAAGCGAATGAAAATTTATGGCAGGTTGAAACAACAATTCTTCATACGATTTTATTTAAAAATATTACTTTTGCATTTCAAGTGATTATGTCCTTTATGCGGCTGCCCTGACAGGTTGAGCGTTGTGCATTGACAGAAATAGAGGAAAAGGGAAAAAAGAAGCTGCAACGGCTGTGCCGAAGGCTGGAGAAAAGGCGTTGGAAGCGGAAAAGGAAACAAGGCCGGGACGCTTTCTCGGAGTGCGTTTGCGCCGGGGCGGGCAGGTCTATTTTTTCCCCGACGAGGGGCTTGCGGCCCGTCCCGGCGATCATGTACTCGTAGATACCGAACAGGGCCGGGTGCTGGGGACGGTGGCCGGCATCCTGCCCGCCGGGGCCCCCCCGCCGCACGACGCCGGCAACGCCGTCCCCGGCGTCCTGACCGGCATTGCCGCGGCCGAGGACATCGCCCGCGATGCGGAAAATTCCATACTGGCCTCCGAGGCCGCCGCTTTCTGCAAAAGCTGCATCAAGCGCCGCAACCTGGACATGAAACTGGTGGACGTTGACGTGCTGCACAACCGCAGCAAAATCATCTTTTATTTTACGGCGCCTTCCCGTATAGATTTTCGCGAACTGGTCAAAGATCTTGTGCATACCTACCGCACCCGCATTGAACTGCGCCAGATAGGCGTACGCCACGAAACCCAGATGGTCGGCGCTCTGGGCAACTGCGGCATGGTCTGCTGCTGCCACCGCTACCTGCGTAAATTTGCTCCGGTCACCATCCGCATGGCCAAGGAGCAAAACCTCTTTCTCAATCCCGCCAAACTCTCGGGCATGTGCGGTCGCCTGCTCTGCTGTCTTTCTTTTGAGCAGGAAAATTACGAAGAATTCAACCGCCGCTGTCCCAAGCCGGGAAAAAAGTACGCGACCGTTGCCGGGATTGTGAAAATCCTGCGCGTCAATATGCTCAGCCGGAGCATCGCCGTGCTTTCCGAAGAGGGTGAGGAAAAGGAGTACAGCCTTGAGGAATGGGAAAAACTGAAGCCGCTGCGTGCCGAAGGCCACGATGCGATCCCTCCCCGACGGGCGGAAGGACCGCGCGGCGATGCGGGCGGGCTTTCGGAAAACGACGGCGCCGGCGGGCCGGACAAAGCGTTACGGTACGCGCGCAAACACGAAACGCCCTGAGCCGCAATTATGAACCTGCATCAGCGAAGCCGAGAGACAACCGCACCGCAAACATGAAACACCCTGAACCGTACTGAGAACGGCATGACCCCTTATTACCTTACCGCGCCCATTTATTACGTCAACGCAAAGCCGCACCTCGGCCACGCGTACACCACCATAGTCGCCGACGCCATGACCCGCTTCGCCCGCCTGTCGGGACGGGACGCCATGTTCATCACCGGCACGGACGAGCACGGGGACAAAATTGCGCAGGCGGCGGCCAAAGCCGGATGTACGCCGCGCGAACTGGCCGATGAAGTCAGCGCCGCCTTCCGCGCCCTCTGGCCGGAACTGGATGCCGAACCCGCGCGCTTCGTGCGCACCTCCGGCCCGGAGCACAGGGCGGTCGTCCGCGCCTTTCTGCAAAAAGTGTACGATGCGGGCGACATCTATTTCGGCGAGTACGGCGGCAACTACTGCTACGGCTGCGAGCGCTTTTACACGGACAAAGAACTGGAAAACGGACTCTGCCCTCAACATCAGGTCAAGCCCGAATATATCAGCGAGAAAAATTACTTTTTCCGCATGTCGGCTTACCAGGACAGGCTGAAACGGCATATTCGGGACAACCCCGAATTCATCAGCCCGGAACGTTACCGCAACGAAGCGCTGGCCATGCTGGAAGGCGGCGTTCTGGAGGACCTGTGCATTTCCCGGCCCAAGACGCGCCTGGAATGGGGCATAGAGCTGCCCTTTGACCAGGACTATGTCTGTTATGTCTGGTTCGATGCCCTGCTCGCCTATTTCACGGCCCTGGGAGGCACGGAAAGCGCGGAATTTCAACGCTTCTGGCCGGAAGCCGAGCATCTTGTCGCCAAGGACATCCTCAAGCCGCACGCCGTATTCTGGCCGACCATGCTTTTCGCTGCCGGCCTGCCCCTGTACCGGCGGCTGCATGTGCACGGATACTGGCTCTCGCGCGCCGCGAAGATGTCTAAAAGCATAGGCAACGTGGTGCCGCCCCTGAAAACGGCACGCAGCCTCGGCCTTGACGCTTTCCGCTATTTTCTTCTGAGTGAGATGCACTTCGGCTCCGACGCCGATTTTTCCGAAGAGGCCCTGACGGCCCGGTACAATGCCGATCTTGCCAATGATCTCGGCAACCTGTTTTCCCGTGTGTTGAGCATGGCCGCGCGCTGGTGCGCGGGCAAGATTCCCGCTCCGGGGGCGGATACCGAGACGGAAAAAAACCTCAAAACCCTGGCTGCGGACAACTTGGCGGATTATCAGCGGTTTTTTGCCGACGCCCGCTTTTCCGAGGCCCTTGAGATGCTCAGGCATCTGGTGCGCGCCTTGAACAAGTATGTGGAATCAAGCGCCCCTTGGACTCTGGCCGCGGCGGGCGATGCGGAACGGGTGAATACGGTGCTCTATGTGCTTCTGGAGTGCATGCGCAAAATCGCGCTGCATCTCTGGCCGGTTATGCCGGGAAAAGCCATGTTGATGCTGGCCCAACTAGGCGTTACCGCAGGAGGCGCCGGCGTGGTTCCGGCAGCTTCGTTCGGCGGCGCGCAGGCCGGTCCGTCCACCGGCGCGCTGCTCGGCGAAGTGGAGAATTTCGGCCTCCTGCCCGTAGGCGGGATCCTTGCCCCCGCTTCGAACCTCTTCCCGCGCGCCGAAACCGGCAGGCGCGAGGCAGCAAACGGCACCGCCGGCGCCGGGAAAGGCAAGGCAGGAAAAAATCAGGAGTTATTCAATCAACCGTAAAATATTCTACATCATACGCGTTGCCGTCATCCTGTGTCTGTGCGCGGCGGTCTCCCCGGCAGGCGCAGCCCTGCCCCAAGCCCTGTCGGGCGTATCCGGATATGTCTTGTCCGGGGATTCCCCAACGGACGGTCTCGGACTGTATTGGAAAGCCTTTTCGCAAAACCGGGCGCAGCCCTTGCCCGGCCGGCCGGCGGTCGCTGCGGCGCGAAGCGGTCCGGCGGAAAGACCGCCCGGCGTGCTGCTCGCCCTGACCCTGCTTCCTCCCGACGACAGTTATCTGTACGGCCCGGAAAGCGCGGAAGGGTTGCCGACTTCCGTTCAGGTGCATCTACGGCGCGCGCCGGGTGTTCAGGCGGACGCCCGCCTCTTGAGCGCGATGCGGACGGACGCGCGCGCCGTTGCCGATACGCGCGGTGACAGCCGGCCCTCGGCGGCGGCACAGGCAGGCGCACCGGCTTCGTCCGCTTTGACTGAGCGTGAGGAGCGTTCCGCAGACAACGCGGAATTCGCGGGCGTTTCGGCAAACACAACTGCGGCTGAGGAAGAACTATCCCTGGAGGTGCTCTCCCCGCCCGCGACGCCGAAAAAGGCTACGCGTTTCGCGGCGCTGCGTTTTCCCGGCCAAACGGACGGCAATCCGCCCGTGTATGCCGGTCCTGCCACCTTCCTGGCGCGTTTTCCCGTGCCTGAAGGTCCGGAAGATGCGCTCCTGGGGGTGAGCGTGAGCGGTCTGCTCTGTTCGGAGCGCAACTGCCGGCCTGTCGCCCTGACGCTGGACCTTGTCTTGTCCGCCCACAGTGCGGCCGTGCTGCCGAAGGCAGAGGGCGATGCCCTGCCGGCGGACTTCGCGTCCGGCGCCGAATCCCTTGCTCTGCCTCCTGCGGAGGCGATGCGGGAGACCGCGGCGCTTCCAGCGGGCGCAAGTCCCGGCGTGTTGCCCGCAACGCCGCATTCCGCCTTTGCCGGAGGCGTCGACCTCGGCACGTTCAGCGCAGCGGGCACCTCCGGCGTTTCGGGAGCCTTCAGCGCATCAGGTACACCAGGCTCATCGGAAATGCCGGACGCATCGGGAACACCCGGCGTTTCGGGAGCTTCGGACGCCGGTGAAGGTAAACATGCGGAGTGGAACGATGTCCTCGCCTCGTTGCGGCCTCAACCTTTCAGAACGGAACTGGAGATCGCCTCGTTGGGCGAAGCCTTATTTTTCGGTATGCTGGCAGGGCTGATTCTCAACCTGATGCCCTGTGTGCTGCCGGTGATAAGCATCAAGTTCAGCGCGTTGCCGGCAGTGTCCGCCGTGGCCGGCAACAGGGCGCGGCGCAGGGTGTTTCGTGAGCACTGCCTGCTGTTCGCGGCGGGCATAATGACCTGGTTCTGCATTTCGGCGTTGCTGCTGGGCTGGGCCGGGAGCTTGTGGGGCGAGGTGTTCCAGCAACCACTTGTCCCTGCCGTCCTCGGTCTGGTGCTTTTTCTGCTTGCGCTCAGTCTGTTCGGAGTATTTTACCTGCCGGTGTTTGATTTCCGTATAGGGCGGACCGGGCATCCGCGCAGGCAGGCCTTTGTCGGAGGGTTGCTGGCCACTCTGCTGGCCACCCCCTGCAGCGGTCCGCTGCTCGGAGCGGTGCTGGCCTGGGCCGTGGACAAACCGCTGTTCCTGCTTGCGCCCGCCGTGTTCAGCGTGGGGGTGGGCATGGCCCTGCCCTACCTGCTCATGTCCCTGAATCCGGGGGTGGTGCGTCTGCTGCCCAAGCCCGGCCCCTGGGCTTTACGCATGGAACAGTTGCTCGGTTTTCTGCTCATGGGCAGTGTCGTGTATATCAGCACGCTGTTGCCCGAACACTGGGTCGGACCGTTCCTGTACAATCTCCTGGCTGTGGCTGCTGCCGCATGGCTGTGGGGCAGCATAGGCGGGCTGAACGCCGGGCGGGCCCGGCGCATCGGCGCCGGGGTTGCCGCCTGCGCCCTGCTGCTGCTTTCCGTCACCTGGGGATTGCATGCCGCCGCTCCCGATCGCGGTTGGGAAAATTTCGACCCGAAGCGCTTTTCGGCAGTGCTGGGCAGGGAACCCATGCTTCTGGATTTTACGGCCGACTGGTGCCCGAGTTGCAAAGCGTTGGAATACGCTACCCTGAGTCCAGGCCGCATGGAAGACTTGCGCAAACGCTATAATGTGCGTACTATAAAGGTCGATCTGACCCGTGACGCAGAGGCGGGAAACACGCTGCTGAAAGCCCTGCGCAGCAGCAGCATCCCTTTGCTTGCCCTGTTTCCAGCCGGAGAAGGTGCCTCCCGCCCTGTGGTGTTGCGTGATCTGGTTACGCCGGGACAGCTCGGAGAAGCCGCGCAGGCCGTGTTTGCGGAATGAAGGCATTGAAGGCAAGGTGAGCATATGCCCAACTACTCTCCTCCCATATCGGCGTTGACCGCATTGGATGTGGTCATGCAGACGACGGCGAACAACATCGCCAATGTGAACACGGACGGTTTCAAGGCCCGCGGCGTAGTTCTGGAGAGCGGACCGCAGGATGAGGGGGTGCGCATCGCCGCCGTCTACCGCGACATGAGTCCCGGCCCGGCGGTAATCAATCATCTGGCGGAAAACGATGTGCGCGTTGCCGATGATACGGCGGCTCGGGGCATGCGCAACTCGCAGGAAAATTACGATACCGCCGCAGCCATGGATTGGGATCGTCTGCAACTTGGCAACGCGAACGATGCCTGGGCTGTGGAAACGTACCGCGAGGGGCAGAGGGCGCGGGACACGATCAACGGCACGGACAGGATCAACGCCGTGACCAGAGGCTTTGTCGAAGGCTCGAACACCGACCTGGCGCGCGAGTTCACCACCATGATTGTAACGCAAAATGCTTATACGGCCCAGACCGCCGCTATCCGCGCCTGGGATGAAATGACGGGTTCCCTGCTGAATATCCGGGGCTGAAGCCGTCTTGTACCAAGTCGCATTCAAACTCGTTTTAACGTAAGACGCTAAAATTTTTGAAAAACAGGCGAAGCCTGATTTTTCAAAAATTTGCAGGCGGCGGTTCGCCTCCGCCATACCGATTTGTTTTCCGCTGAAAGCAAATCGGTATGACCTCAGCCCGGCCAGACGCCGGCTTTTTTCATGGCGACTTCGCGGGCCAACGCCCGATAATTTTCCTCCACCGCTTCTCTGCCGGCGATTTCCGGGCCGTGGCCGCACAGCACCAGTTCCACATCCGGCAACTGTTCCAGCTTTTCCAGTGTGCGGAACATATCCGGTTCGCTTCCGCCCGTCAGGTCGGTCGCTCCGAAGGTTCCCGCGAAATAAACGTCGCCGACGGCGAGCAACTTCGCATCCGGCCAATGCAGGGTCAGACTGCCGGGGGTGTGGCCGGGGGTGAGATAAATATGAAAGCAGCGCCCGCCGAAGCGGAACTCCCCTTCTTCAAGCGCGGTGAATTCTTCCTGTGCCCACGGCCGACCGCAAGAACGGTAGACGGAGCCGGCGCCGAAGTAAAACGCGATTTCCCGTCCGTGCATGGCCGGGATCGCGCCGCAATGTTCGCACAGGGCGCGGCCGGCGCCCAGATGATCGGGGTGGCTGTGCGTGAACAGCACAAGGCCGATGTTTGCGGGGTCCAGACCGTCGTCCGTAATGCGGCGAAGCAGTGCAGGCATTCGCGATGCGCAACCCGGATCAATCATCAGAGATTGTTCCCCGTCTATGACTACGGCGCACGCGTTCAGACCGCCGGCGTCACGGGACGGGTCGTCCGGGTAAAAATAAATGTCGTCGGCAAGTTTCATCGCAGTTTCCTTAACGCCGGCGGGCTCTAATCGGCATCGGGAAAATCCTGTCCCGAGTAAGGGCGTTTTCCGCAAAAGCAATGACGTTGCCGGCGTATTCGGCAATAACCGGACATCGTTTCCGGCCGAACGCCTCTCAGAACGACAAGCGCCGCGCCTGCGTACAACAAAAGGGATCCGCCCGGTGCGTACTTATCCGCCGCTTTGCGTTATACTTTGCAGGAACTTGGTCGCAGTGTCCGTGTCGAAGTCCTGCCCGTTGTCCAGCCCCGTATAGCACTGGTCGGCGTGTATTTCCACGGTCCGGTCCGCAGTCCCGTCCTCCGAGCTGTGCAGGGTCAGCGTGAGCCGGTCATCCGAAAACACCGCCTTCAAGCTCATGGTCCCGTCTTCGGCGGCAAAGGCGTTGCCCTCGCCCTCCCCGTCGACCTTGTGCAGTTTTTCAAGCAGGCTGTCGAGTTTGTCCTCCTCTTTAAAATCCAGCACATCGCCGCCTGAAAAATCATGAATCACCGTGTGCGGACGTTCTCCGCCCGCATCGCCCGCGCCGCCCGCAACCGACGCAAGCGCGGCTTCCGTCGATCCGTCGAACAGAACGTAGTCCGCAGCGTGGTCGAAAAACATGTGGTCCTCGCCGCCGCAGGCTATGATCTTGTGCAGGAAACCGCCGATCTCATCGCCTCCGGCATAGGGGTCTATCTCGAATCCCGCATACCCGTGCCCGGCATGGAGCTCGATGTTCTGCGTACGCAAGCCGTCCGACAGCACCAGCGTAAGCTGGTCGCCGGAGAACATGGCCTTGAAATGCATGTCGTGATACTCGCTTTCAAACACAACGGCATGCCGTTCCTCATCCAGATCCTCTTCGGCCCTGTGCAGGTTTGCGAGCAGGGTATCCACGGAATCCATATGGCGGAAATCTATCATATCGCCGCCGGAGAAGTCGTTGATGACCGTCCTGCCGCTTTGGACGGCGGTCTGGTCCATGACGAAGACTCCTTTGCCTTCGCCTCCGTAAACAACATTATCGCCCTCGCCGAGGTGGACGATATTGGTCCCGTCGCCGAGGTGTACGACATTGTCGCCGGCCCCTGTGAAGATGAGGTTGTCGCCTCCGCCGGAAACAATAGTGTCGTTGCCGGCATCGCCGTAGACGGTGTCGTCGCCCGCGCCGCCGTCAATGCTGTCGTCGCCCGTCCCGCCGTACAGGATGTCGTTGCCCGCGCCGCCTTCTATGGTATCGTTGCCGCCCTGACCGAAAACGGTGTCGTTGCCCGTCCCGCCCGTGAGCAGGTCGGCCCCTCCGCGCGGCAGACCGTCCGGTCCGGCGACCGTGTCGCTTTGCCCCAGCAGGTCGGCGTTGTCCCTGATAAAGGACTGCATCTCGCCGGCGCTCACGGCGCCGACGTCGCCGCCGTGCCGGGTCTGGGCCAGATAGGCCTGAACAATGGACAACGAAGCCCCGTCGGACAGCTCGCTCCCCGGCGCCCATGCGGCATGCCCTTCACCTTTGAACCAGTCGTGGCCCGGATCAAGCAGGAAATCGGCGTTCAGGGCATCGCCGAAGATCAGGGCGTCCCCGCCGGCTCCGGCATTGACCGCGTCATTGCCGACGCCTTCCGGATCGGCAAGGAGGGACGCGTCCGCCAGGGCCGCCTGCAGGTCCGCGGCGCTGCTTATGGACTGCGCTCCCCCCGTGTTGTCCAGTTGATCAAGAAATTGCAGCGCCTTGCCGTCGATGTTGATGCCTATGGCGCTGACGTCAATCTTGCCGCCAAGAGAATGCAGAAGGGCTTTGTAAGCGCCTTCGGCGTTGGCGTATTCCTGGACGCCCGCGTTGTTGCCGTCGCCGGCATAGACGCTGTTCACGCCCGAGAGATTGTTCCATTTGCCGGCACTGTCCGCCTGCTGGAAAATACCCTTGATGCTGAGGCGGTATGCCGCGCCTGCCGCATCGGGCAGCACCTGCCCGGCGGCGTCAAAGTAGACCTCAGGATAGCGGAAGTCGTTGTTGCTGGTCAGACCGTCGCTCGTGCCCGCCTGCGCGTAGCGGTTGTATACGCCGGCGAAGTCGGGCGGGGCGGACAAGGTCACGCCGTCCTTCGTTGTGTAATCCCGGTAATAGTGCGTGGGTTCGCCGTCGGTGATGAAATACGCCGCGTTCTTGTATCCGGCATAGGCCGGGTCGGCGCTCTGCGCGGCAAACCATGCGTGCGCGGTATTAAAGGCCGCTTCATAGTTGGTGCCGTCCGCCGCCTGCATGTTCAGTATCCTGCCGATCAGGTCGCCGCCGGTCCAGGTAACGCCTTTTGCGGACGTCCAGGCGCCGGCGTCGCCCGCGCGATACTCCAGCGCATTGTTGTTGAAGCGGAAAGAATACGCGTCGCTGTCCGCCGTTATCTTGCCGCTGCCGTCCACGCCCACGGTTACGGAAGTATCGCCGATCTTCAGCGTACCTACGCTGTTGTTGTGCTGTTTGACGTCCGTCCAGGTCTTGAGGTCCCGGGCATTCAGATCCTTGTCTTCAAATTTGTAGGATACGCCGTTGGCAAAGCCGATAATGCCCAGGTTGACCTTGCCTTCATAGTTCGCATACTGCTGCACCAGACCGGCCAGGGCAAGCTTGGCCGCCGTAAAACCGTTGCTGTTCATGCTGCCGGAAGTATCCATGATAACGGCAAGATTATAATCCTGATAGGAGGTAGTGAATCCCACCCCGCCCGGATCGGCCACAAGGATGTCGCTCCCGCCGCCTCCGTCCAGTTTGTCCGTACCGTCGTCGCCGGAAGAACCGATCAGCAGTTTGTCCGGAATGATGTCTATGTTCAGGGCGGCCGCATCTGTGCCGCCTTCACCTGTGATGGTGTAGTTGAAGGTGTCGCGCAGGGATTCGCTGCCCGGTGCGTTTGAGGCGTAGAGCGCCTTGACCTGCGGATTGGCTCCGTCCACAGCGTATTCGTAGGTGCCGTCGGCGTGGATGGTCAACCGGCCGTATTCGCCGGAAACCACGATGTTGCCGTCCGCATCGGGCGTGCCCGTGCCGATGCCTTTTGCCCCGGTAACGCTTCCCTTTCCGTCCGGAAGCATATCGTTGTCGGTGAGGCTGCCGCTGATGATCTGCGGGCCGTGTTCATAGACCGCGCCGGCATCGTCAACGGCATCCGGGGGCTCAGATATCGGCGGGTCCGGTTCATCCGACGGTTCGGTCGGCTCCTGTGGTTCCGGAGGCGTCTGTGGTTCCGGAGGCGTAGGTGGTTCCGGAGGCGTAGGCGGCGTAGGCGGCGTAGGCGGCGTCTGTGGTTCCGGCGGTGCCGGAGGCGTAGGCGGTTCCGGCGGTGTCTGTGGTTCCGGAGGCGTCGGACCGGGTATCGGAGTCGGCGGTACGGGAGTATCCGGGTCGGGGGAATCCGGCTTCGGCGGCGTCTCCGCGGCGCGGGGGTCAGAAGCGTCCCCGCCGTCGTCGCCTATGCCGCCGTCATATTCCCGCCGTTCTGAACCCCGGCCCCAGTGGTCGGTACCCAGTTTACCGAGACGGTCCACGGTATCAATCAGATCGCCGGGGCGGTCGTTATACTCGCCGGTGCCGCTGCCGCGCGCTCCTGAAGCTGCGGAGGAACTCGTATCCATATAAGGCAGAGCATCGGCAAAAGCGACAACTGCTCCGTCAGGCAGGCTAAAGGTCGGCAGCTCCGCAAGTCCTCCCGCGAAAAAGTTCACGATGGTTACGGTGCCGCCGTTCAGGACGAACGCGAGATCATTGCCGGAACGCGACGCTTCGGCATCGCCCGGCTCAAAAGGCAACATGCAGGAGCTTCCCGGAAAAGCTTCAACGGAGAGATACCTGCCCTTTTCCGGCATGGGAACATTGACAATCCGGCCGGCCGGCCGGGAAGGCGGTACTTGCGACATGACGTTGCCCCCGTGGTTGAAGAAGTTCTCCTGCATCAGAGCCGCAGCGCATTCGCTGCTCCGTATCGCACAGCAACACTGGGCAACGCGGCTTGCCGGGTTTGCCGAATGATACGCCTTCCTCTTGATAATGCAAGAGATTATTTGTACCGCGCCCGGCATCTTCAACGGCTGCTTTGCCGCCCGTCCGGAATTGCCGGCGTCAAAGAACGCCGGATTGTCGCCAGGGCAGACGCATCTAATTTTTCCTACTACGGCAAGAAAGCGTCCTCGCCGGGCACCGCGGAAAGTCCGCCGTCTTGACGGCCCCAAACAGCTGCTATGTTGCGCCGCAACGAAA
>JAISMY010000039.1 GCA_031276485.1 Desulfovibrio sp.
ACGAATCCCACGGAATATGTTTCGCCGGAAGGAGCAGAGTATCTCGGGGATTCAGTTGTTCCAGCAGATCTTGGTACAAAAAATGGCCTTGTTTCCGGCGAGAGGACATTTGGAGAGCCTTGGCAGACCCCAGTGCGTTTCGACCGGTTTTTTGCAGTATGCAGTGCATTTTCTGTTCAAAAAGATACAGTATCTTACTTTCTTTTGCAAGATATTTCAAAATGTTGATCCGTTTTTCAGGGCCGACTAGTTACATAGAGTTGTAGGATTATTTGTGTTCCTTCGTAGTGGCTTTCCGACCATACTGGGGGGTTTACGTTCGGCAAGCCATATTTCGGATGCCATATTCAGGGTCATGTTTTTGGCTTTTTCCAGCGCGGCTGTTTTGCGGCGGGTATCGGCAGGGTCGATGTGCTTGGAGAGCAGTACGTTTATCTCGTCGCGTTTGGCGCGAGCTTCTTTCAGACTCACGGCAGGGTAGTTGCCGAGAGACAGCATGGTTTCTTTGTCGTTTCTGCGATAACGTACCCGCCAGCTTTTAACGCCGTTGGGGTATATTTGCAGGCTGAGTTTATCTGAATCTGTGATGCGGTAGGGATTATTTTTTATTTCGGTATTGCGCACGGATATGTCTGTGAGAGGCATGATGTTTCTCCGTATTTGAGGGTAAGCGTGTCGGGTAATTATTTACCCTCATTTTTACCCGCAAACGGAGCTTAATGTCAAACGTGGTTATTTAATGTTGTTTAACGTCGATTTCTTGGCTTTGTTCAGTTTTTTCAGTTTGTTTTAATGTTATCTAATGTCGGTGAACGCCAATATCCATTTGAAGGCGGAATGCCGACATATTTGAAATGCGCTAACCGGCGTTTCCCTGATACCATCCGCCGCCGAGGGCTTTGAACAGGGTCAGGGCGTTGACGGCGCGTTGCAGTTGCGTTGCCGTCCAGCTTTGCTGCGCGGCGAACAGGGAGCGTTGGGCGTCCAGTACGTTCAGGTAGCTGTCCACACCGGCTTCATAGCGAGCCGAAGCCAGGTTGTAAGCGGTCTGCGTCGCTTTGAGCAGCGCCCGCTCGGCGACTGCCTGTTCGCCTATGTAGCGGCGTTGCACCAGACAGTCCGCCACTTCCCGGAAAGCGGTCTGCACGGTCTTTTCATAGTCGGCAACCGCCATGTTGCGTTCCGCTTCGGAAACTTCCAGTTGGGCGATATTCCGGCCCGTGTCGAATATCGGCAGCGTGACGGAGGGCATGAACGCCCAGTATCCTGTGTGCGGTTCAAACAGCCTGGAATAGTCGGCGCTGATGGTTCCCAGCGTGCCGGTGAGCCGGATCGCGGGGAAAAAATTGGCCCTGGCCGCGCCTATGGCGGCATTTGCAGCCCTGAGCCGGTGTTCTGCCGAGCGGATGTCCGGCCTGCGCTCAAGCAGCGAGGAGGGCAGTCCTTCGGGGACGTCCCGGGGCATGCCGACCTTGGAAAGCCTGCGTACTTCCGGCAGGTCACGGGGCAGAGGGCCGCCGATGAGCAGGGCCAGCAGATTTTCGTCCTGCCCGACGGCGGAGGCGTAGCGGGCCGCCTGTGACTGGGCTTCGCGCATGATGCTTTCCGCCTGGCTGGCCTCGAGCTGCGAGGCCACGCCGGAGGCGAACTTGCTGCGTACGAGCTTGTATTGGCCGAGGCGGTTTTGGTAGGTCGCGCGCGCAATGTCCAGCAGCTCCCTGTCGGTGACGAGCTGCAGGTACACGGAGGCTGTTTCTGTCGTCAGCACCAGACGCGCGGCCGCCGCGTCCTCACGCGCCGAATGCCATGTTTCCAGCGCGGCTTCGCTCAGGCTGCGCAGACGCCCCCACAGATCGACTTCAAAGTTGCTCATGCCAACGCCGACAAGATACTGGCGGGACACGGAACGTTGCCGGGTCGCGGACAGGTCGGCGGGCATGCCCTGGTTGCTCGACTGCCCTTCCGCGTTGAGCGTTGGCAGCAGGTCGGCGCGTTGGATTTGGTATTGAGCGCGGACCCGTTCCACGTTTTCCATGGCCGAACGCAGGCTGCGGTTGTTCTGCAGGGCCAGTTCTATGAGTCTCTGCAGGGCCGGGTCGCTGAAAAAGATCTTCCACTCCGGCAGGGGCGCGGCCGGACCGGCCATGTCCGCGCCGGTTCCGTAAGCGTCGGGGATCGGCATGGCCGGGCGCTCGTAAGCCGGCGCCATGGTGCAGGCCGCGCAGAGCAGGCTCAGGCAGAAACATGCCGCGCGGGCGGCCTGCCGGGGAAGGCGGTCCATGTGATTCTCCTGTAGCATAAGCGGGAAACTCTCTTATTGATCAAAGCTTACGTTATGGTTTGATACCCCCGCCTTTCAGGGCGGAGGTATACGCTCGCGCCGCCTGCGGCGGCGCGAGCGACGCTGAAACAATCGGCAGGATTATGCGGGCAGCGGGTCGGGAAGACCGCTCAGGGCGGAGTCGACGGCTTCCGATGCCTGGGGAGGCGGCGGCAGCGACCGCTCCGACCAGTTCTCCATGCATCCGTCCATATCCCTTACGATGTCAGGATCCACCAGCCCCTTGTCCGCCATGCCCCGGAGGATTTCCATGGTTTCCTTGTGCCCTCGTCTCGGATGGTAGGGCCGGGACTCGCATACGCCCTGGTAGATGTCCAGGCAGCACAGCAGGCGCGAGTTGTAGTCCAGAGCGTCCGCGTTCCTGCCGAACGGATACCCCGTTCCGTCAAGTTTTTCATGATGCTCCGAGGCCCAGCGGCAGATGTCTTCCAGTCCTCCAACTGTGGCGAGCATCTCGTGCGTGCCGCGCGGGTGGTCCTTGATGATCGCAAATTCCTCCGCAGTCAGAGGGCCGGGCTTTTCAAGGATATGCAGGGGCGTTGCCAATTTACCCAGGTCGTGGAGCGCGGCCGCAAGATACAATTGTGCCCGGCCTTCCGGCGTATAGTTGCAATATCCGCCCATCAGCCAGGCCCGGTTGGCGATCTGCACGGAGTGCTGTCGGGTAAACGCGGATTTATAGTCTATGATGCGGGCGGCAAGGGCTGCAAGGCGAAACGCCGCCGCATCTTCCATGCCGGCAATCCAGGGCGGGAGCAGTCTTTCCGCTGTTTCCCGGATGTGCCCGCTGCGCAGCTGCTCAAGCATGTCTTCGTCCAGAACGCTCAACGCGGCTTCGACGGCATCGCGCGTAAAGGCTTTTCCGGCCTCGGAGGCAACATGCGCGCGCAGTTTGTCCAGATACCTGCCGGGCATATTCTGCAAGGGAAACTGCACATCCAGCGTGTCGGCTGCGGCGATCAAGGCCGCTCCCACGGGGAAATTTCCTTCCCTGCGTCCGAAAGCTCCCGTTCCGTCCGCGCGCTCGTGGTGATAGAGTACGACGCCCGCGGCATCGCCGGGGAGAGGCAGAAGATCCACGTTGCGCTGCCCGTATATGCAGTGCAGGTACAGGCCGGCCTTGCCCGACTGTTCGGTCAGGTAGAGCATGTATTCCGTCAGGGCGCTGTCGTGAAACAGCGCGCAGGTGGACAGAGCCGCAACGTCCGCTTCGCCCATGCCCAGTCGGCGTCCCATGGCGGCGCAGAGCACGGCTACCCGTTTGCCGTGGTTTGTGCCGACACCGAACATGTCGCCTTCAATGATGTCCAGAGCCGTCGCTACGGCCCGGACCAGTTGATCAACACGTATCGTCATATCCGTACCCCGGAGGATTGCATATATCCGCCGTTGATTTCAGAAACTACAAACTTGACTCCCGGCAAAGCCGTGACTACCTTTCCGTCAACCTCTTCCCGGCGTTTTCAATTCCCAGGCGGCACAGGCCGCCGACTGATGACTGATGTCGGCCTGCGGTCGGGACGAGCGGCAGCATGCAGGGTATTTTTCCTGTTGTCCAGTGTAATTTTCCGGTGTGCTGCCCGCGCTCCCGGCGAAATGCCGGCGGCGGCGGGCGACCGGGCGCGGCGCATGACGCTTGATTTGCATACCGGCAACCGGGAGCGCGGGCACGGAATAAGAAGGAGCGACAAAAACATGACAAAGCCGTCACCGGGGCGATGCGGATTTACCGCAGAGGTGTGTTTATGAACGTGCCGTTAGTATTCATACATATGTCCCGTGAGAACAATATCGAATATTGCTTACGTCAAGCAGCCTATGTAAATCCATACCGGGAAATTATTTTACTGGGTGATGAAGCCAACGTCTGTTTCGGATCCTTTATTTCCTGGCGCAATCTTGCGGATTACATGGACGGATGGTCATTGTTTGCGGAGGTTTACAGGCACAGATCGCCGAATAACGTAAAATTGGAAATGCTGTGTTTCCTGCGCTGGTTTGTCCTGAAAAATTGTATGCGCCTGCATCATCTCAATGCCGCATTTTACAGTGATTCCGACAACTTGTTTTACGCCGATATTTCGCCGTATGAAAAAGTATTCCGCCACGTTGATATGGCGATAGGACAGTATCCAGAGCGCGAAGATGATTTTCATTATGTCGTATCTCCGAATTTTACTTACATAACTCTTGGCTGTATTAAACTTTTGTGCGGATTTTTTGTGCAGTTATATAAGCATGATTTGAAATATATCTATGCGGTGTCTGAAGCTCAAAAGAAAGCCGGAGGAGTGCCTTCGATAAGTGATATGAGCGCTATCGGCAAATTCGTCAAGGAAAGACGTAAAACCTTAAAAATGGCCAACAGCTTTGAGGAAATCGATGGAAGTTTAGTGGACGACAACGTCAATTCCCAGCGTGGTCCCAACGGGCAACGCTTCGCCCTGAGAGACGGGATCAAAGATATTGTTTTTCAAGACGGAAGGCCTGTCTGTCTGGATTTGGAAGAAAACAGACGCCATGTATTCAATGCTCTGCATTTTCAGGGTAAGGCCAAAAAACAAATACCAGCTTATTACACCGGCCCTGCCTTTGAGCCGGTTGCGAAAACGCCTTGCTGAACGTGTAGAATCCCCAAAGGAAATACCCATGAATATCGAATCGTTCACCGAACAAGCCCGGCAGGCGCTCATGGAAGCCCAGGACACGGCCCTGCGCATGGGCCGGCAGCAGGTTGAATTCGAACACCTGGTTCTGACCATGCTCCGCCTGGAAGGCGGTCTTGCCCCGCGCCTGCTGGACAAGGCGGGCATCCCGGCGCGCGGCTACGAAACCGCTCTGGAGCAGGAACTTAAGAAATTACCTTCAGTGAGCGGCCCCGGCGCGGACGCCGCCGGCCTGAGCCTCAGCAACCCCCTGCGTCTGGCCCTGCTTCGCGCAGGCGACGAAGCCGCGCGCCTGAAAGACGAATTCACCGGCATAGAACACATCCTCTGCGAAGCCGCTTCGGAACGGCCGCCGAGCATCCTCGGCCGCGTCAACGCCCGCTTCGGTCTCAACAGGGAACGCATTCTCTCCGCCATGAGCGAAATCAGAGGCAAAGGACGCGCGACCGGCCGCAACCCAGAAGAAAGCTACGAGGCCCTGGCCAAATACGGACGCGAGCTCGTGGAACAGGCCCGCCTGGGTAAACTCGACCCGGTCATCGGCCGCGATGCCGAAATCCTGCGCTGCATTCAAATCCTAAGCAGGCGCACCAAAAACAACCCGGTGCTGATCGGCGAAGCAGGCGTCGGCAAAACCGCCGTCGTCGAAGGACTGGCTCACCGCATCCTCAAGGGCGACGTGCCCGAAGGCTTGAAAAAACGCTCCGTGTTCGCCCTGGACATGGGCGCGCTCATCGCGGGCGCCAAGTACCGCGGCGAATTCGAAGAACGCCTGAAAGCCGTGCTCAAGGAAGTTCAGGACTCGGACGGCAGGATTATTCTCTTCATAGACGAACTCCACACCATTGTCGGCGCCGGACGCACAGACGGCGCCATGGACGCCGGCAACCTGCTTAAACCCATGCTGGCGCGCGGAGAGCTGCACTGCATCGGGGCGACCACCATCGACGAGTACCGCAAATACATCGAAAAAGACCCGGCTCTGGAACGCCGCTTCCAGCCTCTGCTGGTCGAGGAACCCTCCCGCGAAGACGCGATATCCATCCTGCGCGGCCTGAAAGAACGCTTCGAAGTACACCACGGGGTGCGCATCGCCGATTCCGCCGTCGTAGAGGCGGTACTGCTCTCCGCCCGCTGCATCGGCGACCGGCAACTTCCCGATAAGGCCATAGACCTCATGGACGAAGCCGCGGCCATGATCCGCACCGAAATCGACTCCCTGCCCGCCGAACTTGACGAAACCAAACGCAAAATCATGCAACTCGAAATAGAACGCGAAGCCCTGCGCCGCGAAAGCGACGCCGCTTCGCGCGAACGCCTCGGCAAACTCGAAGGCGAACTCGAAAACCTGCGCGCCGCTCAAAATATCCTTCTCGCGCAGTGGAAAAAGGAAAAAACCGGCGTCAACCGCATCCGCGCCCTCAAAGAAGACCTGGAACGCGCCCGCCGCGAAGCGGAAGATGCCGAACGGGCCTACGATCTGAATCGCGCCGCCGAACTCAAATACGGCGTCATCCGCGGCCTGGAAAAAGACCTGGACGAAGCCGAGGCCGACGAACAATCCGGCGCCCCGCGCCTGATCCGCGAGGAAGTGACCGCTGACGACATAGCCCAGGTCGTCGCCCGCTGGACCGGTATCCCCGTTTCCCGGCTCCTCGAAACCGAACGCGAAAAACTCCTGCGCCTCCCCGCTGCGCTGCACGAAAACATCGTCGGCCAGGACGAGGCCATACAGGCCGTTTCCGAAGCCGTCCTGCGCTCCAGAGCCGGACTCTCCGACCGGAGCAGACCCACCGGATCCTTCATCTTCCTGGGACCAACCGGCGTCGGCAAAACGGAGCTATGCAAAAGTCTTGCCCAGGCGCTCTTCGACAGCCCCGAAAACATGATCCGCCTGGATATGAGCGAATACATGGAAAAACACTCCGTATCCCGGCTGATCGGCGCGCCGCCCGGCTATATCGGGCACGACGAGGGCGGGCAGCTTACCGAAGCAGTGCGCCGCAAACCGTACAGCGTCCTGCTCTTCGACGAGATCGAAAAAGCCCACCCGGACGTCTTCAACGCCCTCCTGCAGATCCTCGACGACGGCCGGCTGACCGACAGCCGGGGGCGTACCGTGGACTTCCGGAACACCATCATTATCATGACTTCCAATATCGGTTCGGCGGTCATGCTGGAAGGCATCGCGCCCGGCGGAACCTTCCGTCCCGGCATCCGCGAAACAGTCATGGGCGAACTGCGGGCGCACTTCAAACCCGAATTCCTGAATCGCGTGGACGGCATCGTCCTGTTCAAACCCTTACTGCCCGAACAAATGGAACGCATCGTCGACATTTTCGTCAGACGCCTGCGCCAGCGCCTTCAGGAACGCAACATAAATCTGAGCCTGAGCCCCGACGCCCGCGCGTTCACCGCCCGCGCCGCCTACGACCCGGTCTACGGGGCGCGCCCCCTGCGCCGCTATATGCAACAGGAAATAGAAACACCCCTGGCCCGCCGCATCATCGCAGGCGAAATCAGCGACAGTCAAAGCATCCTGCTTGATACCGACGGCGATGCGCTTGTCTTCAAAACTACCTGATTGCCTTCATGCCGATTTGCTTTCAGCGTAAAGCTGCGGGCGTAGTCTGAAGAGAACTTGACGGGTAATCGCAAAGTTGAAATGCGCTATTGCACAAATGCCTCAAGTTCTCCGTAGCCCTGCTTGTCCATTTCCGCATACGGAACGAAGCGGACGGCAGCGCTGTTGATGCAGTAGCGCAGCCCGCCCTTATCCTTTGGTCCGTCGTTAAACACATGGCCCAGATGGGAGTTGCCCACGCGGCTTCTCACTTCAATCCGCTTCATCCCGCCGCTGATATCCTGATGTTCGGTTATCACCGCGGGATCGATGGGTTTCGTAAAGCTGGGCCAGCCGCAACCGGAATCGAATTTATCGGCCGAGGAAAACAGCGGTTCTCCTGTCACCACGTCCACATAAATTCCCGGCTCTTTATGGTCCCATAATTTTCCGGAAAAAGCCCGCTCTGTTCCAGCCTTCCGGGTGACGTTATATTCCTCCGGACTGAGCATTTTTTTCAACTCTTCATCGGACGACCTGGAATATTTGCCTGGGTCCACCACCCCTGTCTTTTTCCGCGGAAGGTCCTTGAGACTGTCAAAGTTTATGTGGCAGTAGCCGCCCGGGTTTTTCTTCAAGTAGTCCTGATGATAGTCTTCGGCCGGATAATAACTTTTCAGCGGCATAAGCTCCACGGCCGGCGGCTTGCCGTACTTCTTCTGCACTTGAGCCATGACTGACGCGAGAACCTTTTCGTCTTCGTCATTTACGTAGTACATGCCGGTACGGTATTGGCTCCCGACGTCGTTGCCCTGCCTGTTAACGCTGATAGGGTTGATTATTTTGAAAAACTGCTCAATGAGAGTCTGCAGGTCGACAGTTCTCGGATCATAGCGCACATGCACGGTTTCGGCATGGCCGGTTCTTCCGGAACAAACTTCCTGATAAGTGGGATTTTCCTTCTCCCCGTTAGCGTAACCCACTGTAACGTCAATTACGCCCGGAATTCTGGAAAAGTACTCTTCCACACCCCAGAAGCATCCTCCCGCTAAATATACATCGCGCAGGTCGGATGCGGTGGCCGGCTTCTTTTCCATATCTGCCGTTCTCCGGTCACCTTCATTCTCATCTGAACGGGAAAGCCCTGCCGCCATTGCCAGTGTTGCCGCCGCCGGAACGGCGAGCAGAAAAAGCAGTATCGTTGATTTTTTCATGATCATCTCTCACTTGTTCGGGGGAGCTTAGATTGCGCTGAATCCGGGCGTTCGGTTCATCGCCCGCTGTTTTCTTCAACAGCGCGCCGTTCCTGCCCAGATAGACCGCCGTGGGGTAAGCCCGGATGTCGAACTCCCTGCTCACGGCGCCTGATTCGTCAAAGAAAATCGGGAAGGACAGATTCTGTGCTTTGGCCCAGATAGTGAAATCTTTTTTGGAAACCTCTCCATTGAGACCAGGTGTGACTATGGATATCACGGCAATATCGGAAGAATCAGACAACCCCCCGGCCAATGCCGCAAAGTCTTCAAGACCTGCCAGACACAAAGGACACCATGTGGTCCAGAATCTGATGTAAACCCTTTTGCCCAGAAACTGGGAAAGTCTTGCCGGTTCTCTGTTCAATCCCGGAAGAATCCGCTCATAGACCGGCATGCTGCTCAAGGGAGAAGAGGTTTCCGCCTCCGGCGTCGTTTTTTCGGAGTACATCATGCTTATCTGGTTGTAAAGCATCCAGAAGCCCATGAGCATGATAAGGGTGCCGCCCGCAAGCCTGATTTTGCCGAAATGGGGATACGGATTCTTCATTATATTCTCGCCCGGAAGCCGTACGGGTCTTTCATTTTTTACATGCGGACACTTATGCGCGTACCGGCAGCAGGTTCGCTGTCAATGCTCAGCTTCCAGCCGTGTTTGTCGATAATGAGCTTGGCGATGTACAGACCCACGCCTTTGCTGTTCACAGCCTTGAACGCCTGCGCGGAACGTTTGCTGATGTTTTCGATCACGTCAGGGGCGATGCCCTCGCCGCTGTCGGCTATAACCAATTCAGTCGAATCGCCGTCACGCTTCAAAGAAAGAAATACGCGTCCGTTGCGCGTGTACTTCAGCGCATTGGAGAGGATATTGATAAGCACTTGAGCGAAACGGATTGAATCAGCGGGAATCATGATTTCCGGTTCAATTTCGGTGATAAATTCAAGCCCTTTTTGAGCAAAGCCGCCTTCATGTCCAAGAGCCACTTTTAAGGCGATTTCTGAAATATCCGTGGGCGCGATATTCAATTCAAAAGAGTCATTTTCGTAAATAAGGCGGTCTTCAAGTTCATTCAAGAGTTCTCTGGTGCGGGATATTTCCGCTCTCATGGATTCAAGGCGGGCTTTATCCGGCTGGTAAATTCCGTCCAGCATGGCCTCAATCTGGTTGAGCAGTATCTGGAGTGGCGTGCGCAACTCATGGGAAAGCTCGACAATGAGTTGTTGGCGAAATTTTTCCTGATTTAGCAGCGATGTTCCAAGCATGTTGATGGAGTCGGCAATCTCATGCATTTCCGCGACATTGCTCTGTATGATGACACTACTTTGCAGATGGCCCTTTGATATTTCCTTGGCTGTGGCCACAATTTCGCGGAGGGGCTTTGAAAGTCGGTAAAAAAACAGGATGGACACCAAAGCGCTACTCAGGCTTATGCAGAGAATTGCCAAAATTACGAGAGAAACGCCGCTGCCGCGAAAAGCGTCCGCTTCCGGGGACGTGATATGGTTGGTAAAATACCCTGCGACCAGTTGGCCGACCTTTTTGCCGTCCACCAAAATCGGGTACGTCACCTGCGCGTAGACATGGTTGGGATTGGCGCAGCATCGCTCTACATCCTTCTCTCCGGTGTAGACCGTATGGCCCAGGTTGTCGGTTATGGTGAAATAATCCCCGGATAATTTGGCGACGGCTCCGAGTTCCGCCCCATCATACCCCTGCCAGGAGCCGAACATCTTATAGTGAGCGGCAGCCTGCATGACCAGCATATGCTGGGTTTCCTCATGCACCTTGTCCACATAGTACGAGAAAAAGCTGTCTATGATGTGCAGGCCGAAAAATATGAACACTGACACCGTGACGGCTGTTATTGCCGTAAAATATACCGTGAACAGCCGCGTAAACGACCATTGTTTACACATGACGCCTCACTCCGAGCGCGTAGCCATGCCCGTAAACGGTTTTAATTACCTGCGGGTTCCCGGGGTCATCTTCAAGTTTCTGTCTGAGATGCCGGATATGTACGTCCACCGTTCTATCAAGAGTATCCGGCGCATTGATATACTCCACAAGCCTGTCACGGCCGATCACCGCCTTCGGGTTGTTTACCAGACAGAGAAGTATGGCGTATTCATTGGGTGTAAGCTTGACCTCATCTCCGTCCTTTGTGACCGCCCGCTGGTCAAGATAGAGGACGATATCGCCCTCCAGGCGGATGGTGTTGTCGCGGGGGCGCGAGCGTTTCAGCACGGACTTGACCCGCATGGCCAGTTCTCTGGGACTGAACGGTTTTGTCAGATAATCGTCGGCCCCGTGGGCGAAACCGTTTATCCTTGACTGCTCGCTACGTTTTGAGGTCAGCATAATTACGGGAGTGTTGTACAGGCCGACAACATACTCGCAGACATCTTCCCCGTGTCCGTCAGGCAGCATGAGGTCCAGAATAATCAGATCGGTTTCCGCGTTGACCACGCTCAAAGCATCGGCAACAGTTGTGACATGCCGCACGTCATGGCCGTCACGTTCAAGGTATTCCATGACGGTTTCCGCAATCTTGACTTCATCTTCGACGATAAGAATTTTATACATACAGGAATCTGCAGTCGGTTGTTGGAGAGAAAGCATAGTAAGCGGAGAATGCCGGGGGCACAATGGAGAAGATCGCGCCCCCGACCGGCGATGGAAGGCCGCCGTTTGCTTGATTACATTTTGCCCATGCCGCCATCTTTCTTCATATTGCCGTCTTTTTTCATGTCGTCACCGGATTTCGCGCTGTCATCCTGCTTCATGTCTCCCTTGCCCATCTTACCGGACTTCATATCATCCTTTTTCATATCGCCGGATTGCATCTTACCGCTTTTCTGCATGTCGCCGCTTTTGCTTGAATCCGCGGCAACGGCTGAGGTGAGTGCCAGTGAGGTGAGAAGAGCCGCCGAAGCCAGAATGGAAAGTAGCTTTTTCATGAGAACCTCCAGTAAATGATGAAACGTGAAACAATGACGCCGGAAATCCCGCCTTCACCCAAAAGAAAGCAGGTTGGCGCAGGTTTTAATTACGCAAAAAATGTTAAGAATTTATTGAGGGGGTCCTTGTGCAGGAAGATGGCGAATGATCGTGGACAGCGACATGTGTTTGTTCAACCGTAAAAATTCCTTAAAACTCGGGATATCGGCCATTCATGGGGCCAAGTACGCTTTAACCGGATGAACTCTGTTTTTTAGGTGAAGGCCCAAATTTTTCGGCAACCATCCCCAAAGCCAGCCTGGCGGACTTCGCGCTCGGCATACACATAGCGCGGGTCGTCGATAAAAGGGTCCTTCCGGATTTCTTGTGGTAGTGAGCATGGAGAAGGAAAGCGCTGCTCAACCCCTCAAGGACCTTCCCTTGCCGCTTTCGCGTTACAATGCCATGCTCTCCCGCTCCGTCAAGAGGTAGCTTTGCAGTTGAGCGTCCTTGACAGGCTCGGTTCGTGGTGGCGGCATATTGTGTGCGTGAAGCGGCTTCGGGAGCTTGTCAGTCTGACTTTTCCTCAAGAAAGCGCGAAATCAGCAATGATGAACGCTTCAATACAGCCGGCCCACAAGAAAGTCTGAAGGCCTCAAATGTGGAAGACATACATCATGCTGACTGATGTCGAGGCAGTATTCCGCAGCTTGAAATCGGAACTCGGACTGCGTCCTGTATTCCATAGAAAGACAATCAGGACGGATGGTCATCTCTTTGTCA
>JAISMY010000056.1 GCA_031276485.1 Desulfovibrio sp.
ACCTGAATATATTCATATTCTTCAACCGGCAAATCCAGCACGGCTTGCAGGAGACTTATCAGGATACGCGTGTTTTCGGCAAAAAGTTTGTGAAATACGAAGTCGTTTTTCGGCGACAATAATGTTTTTTTTTCCATACGACAGGCGTCTCCCCTTGTGTAGAATAATGCAGATTCATCAATTTTTCAAGGTGAGGCATGAAAATTTTCGTTGAGCCGCGCGCAATACCTCACAACGTATCCGCCCTGCATTCGCGGCTTGCAACGCAAACTCCGGCAGAGCTGTTTTTTCCGCAAGTCACCGCATCCGCAAACTCGGCCCCGGCGCGGTCTGTTCCGCAGCCCTCGTCGCGTCCGGCAGGAGATATTTCTCGAAATTCGCAACGGCTGCCAACGCTTCCTCCGCCGATTCGGCGGCGGCAGCATGGCTTCTGCGCGCGTCAATGGTATTGTTTTTCTCGTACTGTGTGAAGACAGAAAAAGCGCCGTTTCCCAATTGAAGAAAAAAGTCAGGAACTGCCGGCTCTGCCGGGGGTTCCTGACTTTGCTGTCGACACGCAAAAATACTCTGCGTGTATGCGGGGAAAAAGCAAGCCGGCCCGCATATGGCCGGGCAAGGCGGCCGGAACGGATGGATACGCGGGAAAAAGACGGCGGGCAGGCCGTCCGCGCCGCATGCCGGCCGGATTGCGCCTTCAGCGTCCCCGGCGCTGTTGCAGACGGTCGCGCAGGATGACCGCAACGAGATTCATACCCAGTACGAGCAGAACCAGCACCAGGGCTGTGCCGTATTGCAGGGGCCGGGTCTTGTCGATGTCCGTGCCCGAGGTGGCCAGCACATAAATATGGTTGGACAGGGCCATGACCGGACTGAACAGGGAATCCACATCCTTGCGGCTGAAAAAGACCGCTCCGGTGAACATGATCGCCGCTGTTTCCCCTGCCGCCCTTGCCAGTCCGAGAATGCCCCCGGTCAAGATGCCCGGCAGGGCGGCAGGCAACACCACGCGCACGATGGTCCGGCTTTGCGTCGCGCCCAGGGCAAGGGATGCCTCGCGCAGGGTGACGGGCACCTGACGCAGAGATTCCTCCGTTGTGCCGATAATGACGGGCAGGGTCAACACGGCCAGGGTCAGCAGGCCGGAAAGCAGCGATATGCCGAAACCGCAGGCTATGACAAAAAAACTCATGCCGAACAAACCGAAAACAATGGACGGCACTCCGGCCAGATTGTTTACCCCCAGGCGTATGGAACGGGCAAAGCGGGACGCCCCCGCATACTCGTGCAGATAGACCGCCGAGGCCACTCCCAGAGGCAGGGAAACGCCCAGAGAACCCAGCGCCAGCAGCGCCGTGCCCACAATACAGGGCAAGATGCCGCCTTCGGTCATGGAATTGCGGGGCGCTTCTGTAAGAAACTCCCAGGACAACGCGGACAGACCGTTCCACAGGAGAAAGGAGCATACGCCGAACAGGGCGCAGATATTGATGAACGCGGCAAGCCGCAACAGGGTGAACAGCAGATACTCACGGATACGGCGAAGTCGCATGCGCTCCGTCATCACAGCTTCCTTTATGGTTAGAGACACCGGCCTTCAGTCCCGCGCTACCTTCCTGATCGCCTGCCGCCGCCGTTTTTTTCCGAAATGTACCGGGCCGCGATGTTGAAGGCCAGCGTAAACAAAAACAACACGATGCCGACGGCGAACAGGGCGCGGTAATGTTCGCCCCGGAAAGAGGCTTCCGCCGTTTCCGCGGCGATCACCGAAGGTATGGGCCGCACCGGGTCGAACAGCGAACGGGGCAGTATTCCCGCCCCGCCCGCCGTCATGAGGACGACCATCGTTTCCCCTATGCTGCGCGACATGCCGAGCATGCAGGCGGTGCCGATGCCGGAAAACGCCGCCGGAATCACCACTCTGACGGTGGTTTCCCGGCGGGTGGCGCCGAGAGCCAGAGAGCCCGCCCGCAATGAAGCCGGCACGGCGAACAGGGCGTCTTCGGCGACGGAACAGATGGTGGGTACGCTCATGAAAGCCAACATCAAAGACGCGGTAAAAAGGTTCAGACCCGAGTCAAGATCAAAAAGATCCTGAAGCAGGGGCGCCGCGACAACCATACCGAAAAATCCTATCACCACCGAAGGCAGGGCGGCTGTCATCTCAATCAGGGGCTTGCAGATCCGCCGTATGCCGGGACGGGCGACTTCCGTCAGCCAGACCGCCGTCATTACGCCCAGAGGGATCGCAAAGGCGGACGCCGTGAAGGTCACGGCGCAGGAGGCGGCGAGCATCGGGAAAATGCCGAACTCCGGCGGTTCCGACGTCGGATACCAGTTCATGCCCAAGAGAAAATCCGACACGGACACCGTGCTGAAAAGAGGCAGACCCTCAATGAACAGAAAAAGCATGATCATGCCGAGAAAAAGCAGGGAACAGCCGGCTGTGACCGCCAGTGTGCGGCGCACGACCGTTTCCCTGCGTAATGACGCGACGGACATCCGAAATTCCTCCGGCGGTTGCGGATAATCGAAGGATACTGCCTGATCGGGGCGCGGCCCCGCACCCTTGGGGAAACCCTTATTCTTTTGAAAGGCTGAAGAGGGGCTCTTCGCTACCCCGGCCGGCTGCCGGAAAAAGTCCCGGCCGCCGGGGGGCATACAAAATCAATATGACCGATGCGCTATTTGCCGGACAGGGGAATATAGCCGGTTTCCGCGACGGCTTTCTGGCCTTTCTGCGGGTCCAGCAGGTAGTCGATCAGTTTCTTTACGGCACCGGCAGGCGCTCCGTTGGTAAAGACGTACAGCTCGCGGGCTATGGGCCATTTGCGGGACAAGGCGCTTTCGGCCGTGGCTTCCAGGCCGTTCACGTTGACTTTTTTCACGGAAGGGTTGAGATAACCGAAACCGATGTAGCCGACGGCCCGCCTGTTCCCGGCCACCGCCTGCACAACCGCGCCGTTGGACGCCTGGGAAAGGGCCGACGGCGCCGTCCTGTCCGGGGCCATAATGAGTTCCTGCCAGGTTTCGAAGGTGCCGGACGAGGAGTCGCGGGAAATCGTCACGATATTTTCGTCCTTGCCGCCCACTTCTTTCCATTTGGTGATCCTGCCCGCATAGATGCCGCGCAATTGCTCGACGGTCAGGTTTTTCACCGGATTTTCCGGATGAATCACCGGCACCAGGGCGTCAACGGCGATGGCGGTGCGCACCGCGTTCACGCCTTTGCCCGTGCCTTCCCTGCGCTCCGATTCCTTGATGTCCCTGGACGACATGGCGACCTGGCACAATCCTTCATTCAGGGCCTTGATGCCGTTGCCCGACCCGCCGCCGGAAATGGAAAGGGAAATGCCGGGATTAGCGGCCATGAAGGCTTCGCCGGCCTTCTGCATGACGGGCAGCACTGTGGTTGAGCCGGTAATGATGATTTCTTCCGCCGCCGCCGCGGGCACGGCAAAGATTGCCGCCGTGAAACAGAGGGCGGTCAGGGCGATGAACAGAGTGCGTTTCATACGGTAAAACTCCTGGTTTTTTGTTGCGCCGGCGCTTGCCGAACGGGCCTGACGCCGTTTACGCTGCCGGCGAGTACAGCTTTGCGGCCGCGTGTTACGGTTGTATGACGGGGCGGTGTGTTTTCCGCGGCGTCTTTGTAACACAATCGCAATATTACCGTCGCGAAATTGCCGCCGTAATACCGCATACCGATACTCATGCCTGACCGCACCGGCAGAACGCGGCCGAAAACAGTCGACAACCCTCATTGTCGCTTGCGGTCGGCCGAGAGGCGCGTTGCGGGCGCGGATCGGCAGGCGCGCCCTTCCCGCGGCAAAGGAGCTTCGAGGACCATGACGGCAGCACAAACCATCCTGATAGTGGAAGATGAAAAAGACATCCGCGAGGTTCTGGCCTTCAATCTCAAGCGCGAAGGCTTCGGCGTGCTGGAGGCCGGCGACGGCAGGCTCGCCCTGGAACTGGCGGCGGAAAAAAAGCCGGACCTCATCCTGCTGGACCTCATGCTGCCCGTCCTCGACGGCCTCAGCGTCAGCAGGAGTTTGCAGCGCGACCCGGCGACGGCGGGCCTTCCCGTCATCATGATTACGGCCAAAGGAGAGGAAGTGGACCGTATTGTTGGACTGGAACTGGGCGCGGCCGACTATGTGACCAAACCTTTCAGCGTGCGGGAAGTAATTTTGCGCATCCGGTCCGTGTTGCGGCGGCGCGCGGTTCCCGGCGCAGCCGCGCCCGTGTATTGCGGCGATATTCGCCTGGACGCGGCGGACCATGCCGTGCGGGTCGCAGGCGCGCCCGTCGCGCTTACAGTCACGGAATTCCGCCTTCTGGAGGATTTAATGCGCAACAAGGGCAAGGTGCGCAGCCGGGCGCAACTTCTGGATGCCGTCTGGGGCTTCAGCTTTGAAGGCTATGCCCGCACCGTGGACACGCATATCCGCAGGCTCCGGAGCAAGCTCGGGAAGGCCGCGGAGTACATTGAAACGGTGCGCGGCATCGGCTATCGCGCCGGGGATGACGGGGACGCCCCTGAACCCGTTCCGGAGCGGTCCGGAGGAGACTGCGGGGAATACGGTATTCCGTACGGCGGAGCGGACGCCTCCGGGGAGCCGGAGCAATGATTTCCTCCCCCGGCTCCCTGCAGGGTCGCCTGTTCCTGTGCTTTGCCCTGGTCACGGCGATTGCGGCGATCCTGCCCGCCCTGTTTTACCGCGACGCCCTCTATAAAGAACGGCAGGATATCGCCGGGCAACAGGCTTTGTCCCATGCTTCGCTGGTCAGGAGCTTTCTGGAATCACGGCCGGGCGAAGAACGGATACAGGAGCTTTTCGATGCCGCCGGGGAAATGTCCCTGCGCCTGACGCTCATCGACGCCGCGGGCCAGGTCACGCATGATTCCCGCATAGGCAGGGACAAGCTGCCCGAGATGGACAACCACGACGACCGTATTGAGGTCGCCGAGGCCCGCAGCAAGGGCACTGGTCTGTCTTTCCGCCACAGCAACAGTCTCGGGATTGAGGCCGCGTACGCCGCGTCCGCGCTCCGGGACGGGGAAATTCTGCGGGTTGCCGTGCCTTTGGCCGATATCCGGCGCGGCGCGGACAGGGAATTTTCTTTTTTGTCCACGCTTGTCGCGGGCGCGGCCGCCTTTTGCCTGCTGCTTTCCGTGTTCATCACGCGCCGGGTGCGCGCGGGCATGGAGGAAATGACCGAAGCGGTGGAATCCGTTTCCCTGGGAAAAACGCACAGCCGCCTGCACGACGTGCCCGGCCGGGAATTCCTGCCTTTGGCCGAAGCGGTCAACCGCATGGCCGACATGATAGAGGACTTTGTGCGGACCACCGGAGATCAGCGGCGCCAGTTGGAAAGCGTTCTGGACAGCATGCACGAAGGCGTACTGGTACTCGGCCCGACAGGCAAGGTCAGGCGCTGGAACCGGGCGCTGGCCGCCCTGTTTCCGGCCGTTGCCCAGGGAGAAGGCAAACCGCTCATCGAGAGTCTGCCGGTACCCGCCCTGCAGCGCCGTGTCGACGGTCTGCTCGCCGCCGGCGCGGGCGCATCCGGGCTTCGTGCGGATTCCCCCCTCCCTGCGGGAATCACCCTGCAGGGAGAGGCTTCAAATCATAAGGGAAATTTCGGTGCGGCTCCGCCCGCGCCGGAATGCGAAGACGCCGTGCACTTCGAGTTGCCCCCCGGACGCTTCCTGGTGGCGCACCTTGCCGCGCCTGTGGAACGCAACGCATCGCTCGGCGCGGTGATCGTGGTTTACGACGCCACGCAGATCATGCGCCTGGAACGCGCGCGCAGGGACTTTGTCGCCAATGTGTCGCACGAGCTGCGCACCCCGCTCACGGCCGTCGCCGGCTATGCCGAAACCCTGCTGACTTCGGAGGACCTGCAGCCGGAGTACCGGAACTTTGCCGGCGTCATCCACAAACACGCCGTCGCGCTGGGCAGGATCGTCGGCGACATGCTGGCTCTGACGCGGATTGAGAACGAGCGGGAAGCCGTCCGCCCTGTACCCGCGGATGCCGGGGCCGCGCTGGAGCAGGCCCTTTCCTTCTGCCGGGAGCAGGCCGACGCCAAGGGAATTACCTTTGCGGTCACGTTGGACGCCGGCATCGTCCTTGCCGATGCGGCGCTTCTGGCGCAGGTTTTCCGCAATCTGCTGGAAAATGCCTGCCGCTACTCTCCTCCCGGCGGCGAGATACGGGTTGTTTCACGGCGGGAAGGTGAAGAGGCGCTCTTCATCGTGGCCGACAACGGCCCCGGCATTCCCCGTGAAGCGTTGCCGCGTATTTTCGAGCGGTTTTACCAGGTGAACAGGGAACGGAACAGCGGCACATCCGGCATCGGACTTGCCGTCTGCAAACACATCATCGAACGCCACGGGGGGCGCATTTGGGCAGAAAGCCCGTACGGCGGCGCGGCGACAGCCATGCTGTTCACCCTGCCCGCCGCACCCTCCGCGGCAGCATGAGGCCCGCTTATGCCCGAGAACGTATACAGACTGTACACGCGCAACGTGAACTTTTTCTACCGTCAGGCCCAAGCCCTGTACGGCGTGAGCCTGTCCTTTCCCGAAAACCGCGTTACGGCGCTCATCGGCCCGTCGGGTTGCGGGAAAAGCACCTTTTTGCGTTGCCTCAACCGTATGAATGACCTGATCATCGGAGCGCGCGCCCACGGAGAAATCATTCTGGACGGTGAAAACATCAATGACGCGCGCACAGACGTAGTTTCTCTGCGCCGCCGGGTGGGCATGGTGTTCCAGAGTCCCAATCTTTTTCCCAAAAGCATCTTTGAAAATGTGGCTTACGGGCTGCGCGTGAACGGCCTGAAAAAGCGTTCGGCGCTCAGCGACAAGGTGGAGGAAGCCCTGCGCCGCGTGGCTGTTTTCGAAGAAGTCAAAGACCGTCTGCACAGTTCGGCCCTGAATCTTACCGGCGGCCAGCAGCAGCGTATCTGTATCGCCCGCGCCCTGGCCGTGGACCCGGAAATACTGCTCATGGACGAACCGGCAAGCGCCCTCGACCCCATTGCCACGCAAAAAATTGAAGAAGGCATCCACGAACTGAAAAGCCGGCTGACCATCATCATCGTCACGCACAACATGCAGCAGGCCGCGCGCGTATCCGACCGCACCGCCTTTTTCTACATGGGCAAAATGGTTGAAGAGGACGCCACGGACATCATGTTCACGCGGCCCAAACGCAAAGAAACGGAAGACTACATCACGGGCAGGTTCGGATGAGCGAAAAAGAAACGCAACTGCAGCAATGCATCAGCCGGCTCCGCACCCGGCTGCTGGTTATGTGCGCCACTGTGGGCCTTGCCCTCGACGACGCCTGCGCTGCCCTGGAAACGGGCAACATGGGGCAGGCGGCAGCGGTGGTTGAAGGGGACGCGGCCGTCGACGCGCTGGAAAACGAAACGGATGAAGCGGTTCTCACGCTGCTCGCGCGGCATCAGCCGGCCGCGCAGGATTTGCGGTTCCTGGTGGCGGCCCTGCGCATCGTCATTGATCTTGAACGCATCGGTGACGAGTCCGCCGACATTGCCGTTTGCGCGCTGAAGCTGCAGGCGCCCCTGCCGCGCCAGGCGCAGGACCATATAACGCTCCTGGCGGACGCTGCCGCTGCGCTTTACAAAAAGGCCGTGGAAGCCTTCCGCGTCGGGGACATCCCCTCCGCTCTGGACCTGTGCCGCAGCGATGCGGAAAGCACCCGCCTGGAAGTACAGGCGTTACGCGGGGTAATGGAGTATTTTTCGCAAAACGGGAGCAAAATAGAGAAATCTTGCGCGGAAATGCAGAGTATCTTGGTCTGCCGCGCCCTGAACCGTATTTGTCGCCGCGCCGCCAATATCGGCGAGCACACGGTGTTCATCGTCAAAGGCGTGAACATGAAGCACTCCGCCCACACGGCGGACGCGCCGGACGAGCTTCGCGGCGATACGCGGCAACGCATTTGAAACCAAGTTGCATTCAAACGTGTTTGAATGCAAGACGCCAAAGTTTTTGAAAAACAGGCAAAGCCTGATTTTTCAAAAACTTGCGGGCGGC
>JAISMY010000087.1 GCA_031276485.1 Desulfovibrio sp.
AAAGAAGAAATGCTGAAGCTGCCGCCTAAAGGCGGGGGTTTTAACCCTCCCAAAGTGGGACAACAAGAGAGTTACGACGAAAATAGTCTGGAAGTTCAGTTTAGGCCGGCCACCTTGCCGGACGGCCGGAAGCGCGTCCGGTCTCCGGATTCCTCGCGGACGACAATGCCGAGGGCGGCAAGGTGGTCAAGGTGCGCCAGCGCTTCATTGATGGCGAACCATTTCTGGGGGACGGGGAAATCTGCCCAGACGGCGCCCCGTATGGACCAGGTCATTTCCGGCGCGAGTTCGCCTGCCGTTGCCGACCGGCCTTCAAGGAGGCTCAACACTTCGGCGAGGCGGCGCGCATGGTGCGCGCGCAGTTCGCCGATGCGTTTCGCCGTGTCCCTGATAAGTCCTCGGTGGCCGGGCAGGGTAAGTGTCGCGCCCAGTTTCTGCGCTTTGTCCAGACTGTCGAGGTAGGCGCCGAGGGAATCCGGCAACTCCCGCCGGCGTGAGATATTGGGCGTGATGTCCCCGAGGATGAGGTCCCCGGCAATGAGTATCCCGCGCTGCGCATCGAACAGGACCATGTGGCCGGGGGTATGCCCCGGCATGAGCAGGACTTGCAGCCGGCTTTCCCCATAGACAAGCATGTCGCCTTCGTCGACGGCGGTAAACGCGATTTTCCCCGAAGGACCGTACTGTATGCCGGGATGCTTTGTTTCAAGCGCCCGCAGCAGTTCCGCCGCGCAGCCGTGCCGCGCCGCATCGTTGAGAAGCAGGCGGCGGAACGCCTCTCCGTCACACAACTTGTTGATGCTTTCGCCGTCCTCTTTGCCTGCGTATACGACCGTGCCGGGCGCCGCGGCCAGGTCGGCCGCCAGCCCGCTGTGGTCGGCGTGCATGTGGGTGATGAACAGGTCGAATTCGCCGGGCCTTGCCCCGAGAACCTCCAATCCGGCGAACAGAGCCTCGCGGCATTCCCGCCGGTTGAACCCGCTGTCCACAAGCAGGTGCCGCCGTTCCCCGCGCACAAGATAAGCGTTCAGCATTTTCAGCGGGGTTTCCGGGAGGGGAACTTCAATTCTGAAAATGCCCGCGGCGACTTCTTCCGGCATGGCCGTCACGCTTAAAATTGCGGGAACTTTCCTTTTTGCCAGGCGTTTAGGTGGGTTTTCGCCGCATCGAAACGGTCCTGCCGCTGTTGTTCCTGCTTGGGGTGACCGATGACCACGAACGACAGAGGAATAACTTTTTCCGGCAACTCGAAGAAAGCGGCAAACGCCGCTACTCTGTCCTGCACGGGATAAACGCCCAGCCAAACGGCCCCAAGACCGGAGCCGACAGCGGCCAGAAGCAGGTTTTCCGTTGCGGCGGAACAATCCTGCACCCAGAATCCGGGATATTTTTCCTTTGCCGTGTTGCCGCAGACAAGTATGCCCAAGGGCGCTTTGGGAGCCATGCCCGCATAGGGATGGATCTCCGGAATTTTGGCCATCCGCGCCGCGTCATCTACAATTATGAACTCCCAGGGTTGGCCGTTGCCGGCGCTCGGCGCGGTCATGGCGGCCGCAAGCATGGTCCGGACGGCTTCAGCGTCGACGCGGGCGTCGGTATAGGCGCGGACACTCCGTCGCGTATGGATTGCGGTAATCACGTCCACGGTATCCTCCTCGCGAAAATACTCAAAGGAAACGCTGCGTTATTCTTTTTAAAGACCTCAAGCGGGATTCGGGACAAAGCTCGGAATGACAAAAGCGTAGTCATTCTGAGCCTCGGCCTGAACAGGGCGAAAGGCCGAACATGCGCCGTCAGGTGAAGAAGCCGGCTTCATGCATTTTGCCTTTCCTGTATTAATCGCCTTTCCCTGACAGACATTCCAAAAAGGAGAGCGGCAGGGTCAGGAAGGGGCTGCGGAAAAGCTATGCCCGGCCAAGCCGGGCGTCAAGCGGAAATCTCCCTGAAGGCGAGACTTCAGTCCATAAATGAAGTTTGGTGAAGATTCGGCCCGGACAGTGTCGTCACGATACGTCTTTTTTCGTGACCACACTGTCTGCCTGCTTTTTCCGCCGCCTAATCCGCGGCGCGCTTTCCCTATTTGCTTTTTTCCACGAGCCAGCGCCCGATCTGCGGCGCGATTTCCTTCTGGCTCCTTGAACTCACATACATGCCGATATGTCCCACAGGGAAGGAGGTAAACGACTTGTCCGAGCTGCCCACGGCGTCCATCAGCGGTTTGCTGGAAGACAGGGGCACCAGATGGTCATATTCGGCGCAAATGGCGAACAGGGGGCAGGTGATGTTCTTCAGATTCACCTTCTTGCCGCCGAGTTCCAATTCGCCCTTCATCAGTTTGTTGTCCTTGTACAGGTCGTTGATGAACTGCCGGATGGTAGCACCCGCCTGGCCGGGGGAATCGAAAATCCATTTTTCCATACGCAGGAAGTTGCTGAGGTATTCAGGATCCTCAATTTTTTTGTCCGAGGCCAGATCAATGTACTTGCCCAGCGTGAGAGAGAAAGGCTTGAGCATCAGGTAGCTGACGTTCATCACCTCGCCGGGGATGACTCCGTAGGCATCCACCATGGCATCGGCGTCCATATTTTTGCTCCACGCGAAAAGCAGGGCATCGCTGGGGCTGAAGTCCACAGGCGTGACCATGGTCACCAGAGCGTTGACCTTGTCCTGGTGCAACGCGGTATAGATGGTCGAGAAGGTGCCGCCCTGACACACGCCGAGCAGATTGATCTTCTTGTGTCCTGTCGACTTGCTGATGAAATTGACGCATTCATCCATATACCAGTTGATATGGTCGTCCATGGTCATGTAGCGGTCTTCCGCCGTAGGATAGCCCCAGTCAATGATGTACACGTCCAGCCCCGATTCAAGGAATGACTTGATGACCGAACGGTCGGGCTGGATGTCCATCATATACTGCCTGTTCACCAGAGCGTAGGTCACCATCACCGGAACCTTTACCGGTTTGGCGCTCGTTTTTACAGGTTTGTAGTGATACAGTCTCATTTTGCCGATGGAAAAAACTTCGTCTTTTTCCAGCAGGTCGGACTTGATTTCTTCCCTCGGCAGATCCAGCATAGTTTTTATGCCTTTCAGCACATTACTCTGAAAATCTATGCTTTCTTGGACAGATTTTTCTAAAAACGCGGCATTCATCATTATTTGTCTCCCTTCTTGGAGTTGTTCAGTTGCGCAACGGCGGTCCGGAGCGAGGCCAGCTCTTCGCGTATTTCGTCCAGCTCCTTGCTGCTCCGATAATCGGACTTGCGCAGGTCGTATACGGTCTTGTACAGGCTCGCCATGTCAGAATTTTTGGGAAACGGCACCCAGCCCAGAGTCTGTTCCAGAACCTTGTCGACATAGATCTTGAATTCGCAGGACTTCTTGGCAAAGTCACAGAAGATCCTGGAAAACTGAGGCGTTCCGAACACCTTGACGAACGAGTTTTCATTAATTTTAACCCAGATGTCGTAAAACTCCTTGAGCGTCTGGGGCTGTTTGCCTTCCGCAACCAATTGGCCGTAGGTTTCTATAACAGTCACCATATTTTCGCGCGACACTTCGGTGACCAAAGACATCAGTTCCGTCAGCGAGATGATCATCTTAAAGAACGCGTCAAACTGGCTCATGACCGTTTCGTTCTGCTCGCGGGTCAAGCCCAGCCCGGCGGCGCTGAACAGCTTGCCGAAGGATTCCTGATAGGCCTGATTCAGGTTTTTATACAGACCTCCGTATGCCGAGGTGTCGCCTTCCGCGAGTTTTTTGAAATCTTCGGCGTTTTTCGGGCCGAGTTCCAGCCAGGGTTTGACAAAGCCCTTGCCTGATGACTCGTACTGTTTCACCAAGTCCATGGCATTGGAAATAAGGGGCCGCATGCTTTCCGGAATGAAGGGGTTGATGAAGTCCATGGACAACCTCTCAAAATCGGCCTTGTTGTCCTCAATGAACTTCAGAATTTCGTCTCTGGTCGTGAAGGGGTCCTTGCCTACAAGCTGCTGCCAGATGGCGGACAGATCGGCGAGTCCCTTGCCGCTGTTCATCATTTTGTTGAACATGTCCTGCACGGGATTTTCCGAATTGAACAGATTGTAGCTCCACGGCGTCAGCTTCATCCACGGGTTGTCGAGAAACTGTTTTTGCCAGGTCTCGTAAATCCCCTGATACATCTTGTTCATGGCGGCAAGCGGATCATCGGCGGCCGTCTTTTCTCCGGAGCTGCCGGCCGCAGGCGGATTGACCGCGTTCAGCCATGCTTTGGTCATGTTCTGCTGGATTTCAAAACTTTTTTTGAATAAATCGCCCATCCCATAGTCACTCATACAATCCTCCGAGATTACATGTATACGGCCGGACACCCTGTCCGTGCCTGCTGTGCGGGGGCGCGCCGGAGGCGCGAATCCGTACCGGGCGCGGTTCTGAAACCGCGCATATCGTGAAGGCCGGCCGGGTCGCCTGCTGCCGTTCGTGAATTGTCGAATGCCTCTTTGCCGGTACGGTGAACACCGGCAAGACGGGCGATGCGCACGTTGTGCCGCGGTACGATGTCTCTCCTCGGAAGACAGGCATGACCGCAGGCCGACAAGGCCTGAGATTTTTAAACCTTAACTATAATCTATAAAAGCTGTTCAAGCCTTTCCGGCGGCCAAAAGGACGATACCCTTAAAAAAGCGAAAAGTCAAAGAGATTTTCTTTACTGGTAACAGTTTTTTTTATTAAACAATAATTATGTGAAATTATAATGTTATAGTTACTACCGTAACTAAGGATCAGAAAATAAGAGCTTACCTGCACCTGAGCATATCGTCGGGGATGGGCCGGCCGCGCGGCACGGCCTCCATATCCGGAGCGTGCGAGTACCCGATGTCCGCCAGCAAGGCGCCGAGATAGGCGATCATGGCGCCGTTGTCCGTACACAACGGCGGCGAAGGAACACAAAGCGGCACCTTATGCCTGTCCGCAATATCCCGCATCCTGCGCCGCAACAAGACATTGGCGGCCACGCCTCCGGCCGAAACAAGGCTCCTCACTCCAACGGCCGCGCTGCCGCTGAACGCCCTTTCCACTTTGAAACACAAACTTTCCACCACGGCCAGGCGGTAGGAAGCGCAGACATCCGCCAGAGCCGCGCGCCTGTCCCCCTGCGGGAGCAGCGCTTCCCCGCTCGCCGCGTCAAATGAGACCCTGCATTCCGGGTGCGCGGCAACATAGTTCCACATCGCCGTCTTCAATCCGCTGAAACTGAAATCAAGGCTCGCATTGTCAAGGTACGGGCGAGGAAAAAGACGCGGCAAGGCCCGTCCCTCTTCCGCCAAAGCATCTACGACCGCGCCCGCCGGATACGGCAACCCGAGCATTCTGCCCGCTTTGTCGAAGGCTTCCCCCGCCGCATCGTCAAGGCTTCTCCCCAAAAGCGTAAAGCTGTCCGGCGCGTCCACCCTGTACAGCATGCTGTGTCCGCCGGACACCAGCAGAGCCAGGGCCGGCAAGGGCAACGCGCGCTCCAGCCCGGCCGCGAAAATATGGGCATGCAGATGGTTGACGCCGAGAAAACGCGCGCCGCTCCCCAAGGCAAAGGCTTTCGCAAAGCCGACGCCCACCAGCAGGCTGCCGGGCAATCCCGGACCTCTGGCCGGACAGACCACATCAATATCCCGGGCCGACACGCCCGTCCGGCGTAAAAGGCGGTCGAACAGCGGACCTATGCAGCGGGCATGCTCCCGCGAGGCAAGTTCCGGCACCACGCCTCCGAACAGAGCGTGCATGCCGGCCTGAGCGGCGCTCTCCTGCCCGAGAAGCCTGCCGTCCGCTACCAGAGCCAGGGAGGTATCGTCGCACGAGCTTTCAATGCCTAAGCAGAGCACCGTTATTTCAATTTGTTTATCACGTGCTGCACGTCGTTTTTAGAGCCGATAAACAGCGGTACCCGCATATGCAGCGCATCGGGGATGATTTCCAGAATGCGCCGGCGCCCGTCCGAGGCCATGCCTCCCGCCTGCTCGGCCAGCATGGACATGGGCGCGGCCTCGCACATCAGGCGCAGTTTGCCTTTAGGATGATCGGGATCCTTGTAGTCCATGGGATACATGAAGATGCCGCCCTTGAGCAGGGTACGGTGAAAATCCGCCACCAGAGACCCGACATAGCGGTGCGAATAGGGCGCGCCGCGGGGATTGTCGCTGCTTTTGAACGTTGCCACCGCCTGGGCCGTCTTTTCATCCCAGTACGATACATTGCCCTCATTGACCGAATATATCTTGCCCGTCTCCGGAATTTTCACATTGCTGAGGGAAAGCAGAAACTCCCCTACGCTGGGATCCAGAGTAAACGCATGCACGCCCTGCCCGGTGGTGTACACAAGCATTGTGGACGGCCCGTAGAGCACATAGCCTGCCCCGACCTGCCTGTAGCCCGGCTGCAGCATGTCCGACAGGGCAACATCCTGCCCGGAAGAAGAAATGCGCCGCAATATGGAAAATATGGTTCCGACGTTGATGTTGACGTCGATGTTCGACGACCCGTCAAGCGGGTCGAAAATCAAGATGTACTCGCCGCGCTTGAAGGCATCGGGTATATTGATGACATCGGCGTTTTCCTCCGAAGCCATGGCGCACAGCACGCCTGCCCGCTGCAGGCGATGGATCAGGATGCGGTTGGCGTAATCATCCAGTTTCTGCACATCCTCGCCCTGAACATTGATTTCACCTGTCGCGCCGAGAACGTCCAGCAAACCCGCCTTGGTCACATTCCTTGCTATAAGCTTGGCCGCCAGGATCAGGTCGTAAAGAAGCTGCGTAAAACTGCCCGTTGCCGTCGGAGACTGCTTCTGATGCAGAAGCAGGTGCTCTGTGACCGTAATTTGCCGTTGCTGCGGCGCCGGATGCTCGGACATCTTCCCTCCCCGCTCATCAACGCTTCTGGAATGCGGACTTATTCTTGCGAAAGGCAGGAGGATGGATTCTCCGCTACACTCAGAATGACAAAAGCGTAGACATTCTGAGCCGTAATGAAGCGAAGGCAAAGAATCTTCATCTTGATGTATTTTGCCTTTCCCGCATTAATCAGCGTTTCCCTTCCTTCATGGTTTGAGCCCCAGGCCTTCAGGCCCATGCCTCCTTTCAGAATTGCGCGCCGGGCGTGTCGACAACGGCCGGATTCCCCTCTTGCGGCGCCGCCGGAGCTGCCTGCGGACGCACAACACGCTTTCCGCCGTCACCGGCGTTGTCTGCGGCCGGTTCCGCGCCCGCGGGCATCGCGGCGCTGCCGTCCGCCCCGGCTTCACGCCCCGCCGCAGCCGGCGCGCCCTCTTCCTGTGCCGCGGGAGCCGCGCTTTGGGCGGGCGGGCGAGACGCCTCCCCGGAAACGACGCTTACCGGAACGGCGTACACCAGCGGCAAGTTGCCGATATACCGCGTGATCCAGAAAAACGCGGCGTCACCGCCGGAGGTCAGGCCGCTGGAGCGTTCTTGCAGGACCGTTTCCCAATTTTCTCCGGCCGCCGCTCCGAAACGCCCCGGCCAGACTACTCCCGCCGGCGTGATCATGCAGAAGTCGCCCGGATCGGGACTCATGGACGCCAGGGCGGCCGGATCAAAGTGCGCTACAATGACCCCCCGCATTTCCTCGCCGACATACACCGGATTGCCGAGATAGATTTCCGGCGCAGTCTTGCCCGTCTGCACATAGGCTCGAAGCATGCCGGGCCGCTGCTTGGGGTCGGCTTCCAGCAACGGCCCGGCATCGAATTCCTTGGCAAAGTATTCCGGATAACGGGCGTTGACGACGCCGTCGCCGCCGACCAGAGCCACCCCGGAAATCCAGGGAAACTTCTGCATCATCTGCAACGCCCATTCCTGGTCCGGACGGAGGTCGCTGTTTTCCATGGCCCGGATAAGCCTGACAAGCTCGGCGTCAACTGCGCGCACGGCTTCGGCCAGAGCCATCTCGTATTCTTCGCGGCCGCCCTTGTCGTCCATGTCGACGCCGGCCGGGGTATTCAGATAGGCGACGTATTGCCGCCGCGTAAACTTCCAGGAATCCTTCAGCACCTGGTGCGATTCGCACGCTCCGACGACGATAAAGGAAACCATCAGCAGGGAAGCCAACTTACGATGCACTGCATACTCCCGGACGACAAGTTTCAATCCGCTCCCGGCGCCGCCCCGGCGGACATGGGCCGCCCGGCATATTCCTCCCGGAAGAGGGAGGTTTCGGACCACAAAAAACGGTTTGCTCAACGGGCGGCAATCAGCGCGCCCGCGCCTCAAGGCGCTCGGCCAGTGACTCGACAAAGGACAGCGACTCAAACAGATTGACTATCTTACTGCTTTCCCCCGCAAAAGGAGGAGTTTTTTCCTCGCGTCCCGCGGAATCGGCGGCTTGGCTCATGCAGCGCGAGAGTTCCTCCACCCTGGCTTCAAGCGACGGTCTGTCGCCGGCCGGCGCGGCTTGCAGCAATTCCCGGTAAATATCCAGAGCGCCCGCGTAATCCCCCTGTTCGGCCAGCACTTCGGCCATGGACCTGGTGCGCAGGGAAATGCTTTCATCAGCCTCTTCGCCCTCGTCGACCGCGCCCGCGTCCTCGTCCTGCGCCTGTTCCGGGGGAGAAAGCAGGGCGCGGGTTTCTCCCTCGCAGGCCGGAACGCCCGCAGCGGCATCGCTCCCGGAGCAGTCCACCGCAGCGCGGCGCATTGATCTCAGGACCGGCGCCTCTTCGGACAGGCCGGATTCAAAGGCGTCTGCGTCCGGAGCGCCGGCCTCCCGCAGCACCGCCTGTAATCCCTGCTCTACGATCCCGCTCCAGTCGATCTCTTTTCCCTGCAGCCCGGCAACAAAAAAGCGCAAGGCCGTCGCCGCGTCCCGCATGCGCGGATCCTCGGCAAAACTTTCGCACCATGCCGACCAGAAGCCGGGATAGGCGGAAAAAAGACGCGCAAGCGTCTCCGTCTGGGCGGACAATTCCTCATCGACGCCCCGGCGGTATAGAAGCTCGACCAGCAACAGGCGCGCTTCCACATGGTCCGGATGCCGCAGCAAACCTTGGCGAAGCACGGCTTCGGCCTCAGCGGCCTGTTTGTCCGCCGCGAGCAGTTTCGCCAGGGGAAAAAAGACCTTCGAGCCGGGTTCCAGTTCAAGAACTTCTTTATACCATTCAATTTTTTGCTTCATTTACCGGCACTCCGGAAAGATCATCAACGCTTTCCGAGGGAAATATGTACAGTATTTCATTCCCGCGAACAAAGTTAAGGCGGTTGCGTATCGTTTTTTCAATATATTTTGCATCGGACTGCAACAGGCGTATTTCCCTGCTGAGTTCCAGATTTTGTTCTCCGGCCGCTGTGATGCGGTTTTCCAGAACCTCGCAGCGGGTGCGCAGCTCCATGTAGGCGATTGCCCCGCTCTTACCCCAAACGAGATTGTAGCAAAGCACAAGATTAAGCAGCAGGGAAGCGGCAAGCGCCACACGATGCGCAAGCATTACTGCAAAAGCCTTTTTTCCGAAACATGGCCGAAATCGGCGTTGTCCAACGTATCTTTGAGTTCAGAGAGGAAACGCCCGGTAGCCGCCTCTATCCGACAGACGTCCTGTTCGTCGACGCTGACGTGCTCAAGACGCGCCACCACTTTCTTGAGAACCGAAAATTCGTTCTGCAGCGCCGGTCCGAGGTGCGTACGGTCGAGGTCGTTTTCAAGTTCCAGAATGGTAACAAGGCAGTTGCGCAGGCGACTGTCCAAATGGCCGATATTCATGGCAACCCGTTGTCCTGCAGCGGACCGGCGGGTTTTCTTTCCCGCTCCCGGCAGAAAGTTCTGAAGTAGTTATATCCGGAAAACAATGTCAGTGCCAGTGAAAAGTACAGGACAAGCATGCCGATGTCGTGTACGGGGATACCAAGCAGATCATAGTGCAACAGCAGCATATCGACGGCGACAATCTGCAGCACCGTCTTGAATTTGCCGTGCCTGTCGGCGGCTATGACTTCTCCCTCATGGGCGGCCGCGGCCCGCAAGCCCGTCACCAGCGTGTCGCGTCCGATGATGAGCACGGCTATCCAGCCGGGAACCCACGTGTTGTGCACGAGCATTATCAAGGCGGAATTGACCAGGATTTTATCGGCCAGCGGGTCGAGAAATTTGCCCAAACTGGTAATTTGATTTGTCTTTCTTGCAAGCCGCCCGTCCAGAAGGTCGGTAAACCCGGCGGCGGCGAAAAGCAGGGCGGCGACAAAACACGTCCATCTGCCGGGAAACAGCAGCAGAACGACGATGACGGGCACTATCGCCATGCGGCTGATAGTCAGCCGGGTGGGAAGGTTGAACTGCATCACGGCATATCCCCGCACCGGACCGCGGCTATGGCTGGGCTGATTACGGCACTACGGGCATTACGGCACTACGGGCCGTGTTTTGTCGCATACGTGCTGCTATACACCTTCGCCGCGAATCGCGCAATGCCGAAAATACAGCCCTCGCCTTGCCTGTGCTGCAACATTCGACACAGCCCGCAACATTGCGGCATGGTTATCCGGAAGCGAATCCCGTATTCTGCGTGTGCTGCAGCATTCGACACAGTCCGCAACATTGCGGCGCCGGCGCGTCGTCACTGCCGGCGCGCGGCAAAGTCGACGGCCGCGCCCGCGCGGCAGCGCGCGTCCACTTCGGCGGCCAGCGCCGCGAAAGCGCGCTTGGCCGCGCCGTCGCCGTCCGCCGCGGCCAGGGGCAGGCCCAGGTCGGCACTCAGCACCGCGGCCGGATCCAAAGGAATTTCCCCGAGGAAAGGGATGCCGTATTCTTCCGCCAGCAGTCTGCCGCCGCCTTTTTTGAAAAGCCGGATATCGCCGCCGCAGTGCGGACAGCTCAGTCCGCTCATGTTCTCCGTCAGCCCCAGAATTTTTCCCCCCGCCGTCTTCAGAAAACTCAAGGCCCTGCGCACGTCGGCCAGGGAAATTTCCTGCGGCGTGGTCACCATCACGGCAAGGATGTCGGGTACGGCTTTCAGTACGGTCAGGTGTTCATCTCCTGTTCCGGGCGGGGAATCGACAATCAGGTAATCAAGCGCCCCCCACTCGACGCCTTTGATGAAACGCAGGACGGCGGCGGATTTTTTCGGTCCGCGCCAGATGACCGCCCTGTCTCTGTCCTGAAGCAAGGCGGCCATGGAAATAAAATGCAGGTTCGGCATGAATTCGGCCGGCAACAGTTTGCCGCTTGCTTCATCCACGCCCACGGCGCCGGGGCGGCTGCCGAGCAGGCCCGCCACGCTCGGCCCGTGCAGGTCCGCGTCCACAATGCCGGTCCTGTACCCCGCAAGGGCCAGGGCGGCCGCCACATTGACGGCCACAGAGCTTTTTCCGACCCCTCCCTTGCCGCTCATCACGAACAGCTTATGCGCGACCGCCTGAAGCGGCGGAGAAAATCCGCCCCCCCGCAGTTCCCGGCCGGGCCGTTCCGGCCCGCGCAGTTCCGTCCGCTCCGGCCGCCGGAAAACAGCGCTCGGAACCTGCGCAAAGCCGTCCTCATCCGCCTTTGCGCAGGCAGCGCAGGACGCGGCGGCGCAACCGGGTTTCCTCCCGTCCGCCGCACACTGTTCCGCCCCGCAGCTCGCCTGTTTCATCAAAGCTTCCTTTTCCGTGCCGCGACATTCTGCCGATGATGCGGCACTACTTCCATCCGTGTGCGCCTTTGAGGTCCACAAAGGCAACGGCGGCGTTGTCTTCGCGCGTCACAACGCCCCGTTCCCTGCGCAGCACCGCGAGCCGCTGATTCCTGCCCCGGCCGCCTACGGGAATCACCATGCGGCCGGGGTCGGCGAGCTGCCCGACCAGGGGCGCCGGCACCTCGGGACCGCCCGCCGTCACAATAATTCTGTCGAAGGGTCCGGCTTCCGGCCAACCCTCGGTGCCGTCGGCCAGTTTGAGCCGCACGGAGCGGCAACGCAAGCGCACCAGCAGCTTGCCGGCGTTTGCGTACAGTTCCGGCAGGCGTTCCACCGAATACACGGACAGACCCATTGCACAGAGCACCGCCGCCTGGTAGCCGGACCCCGTGCCTATTTCCAGCACGCTCATGCCCGGCGACGCCTGCAGCAGCGAGGACATAAGGCCCACGATATACGGCTGGGAAATGGTCTGGCCGCAGGCTATGGGCAGGGGGATATTTTCATAGGCCTGGGCATACAGGGCGTCTTCCACGAACAGGTGGCGGGGTACCTTGCGCATGGCGGCGAGCACGGCCGGGTCGTCGACTCCCTGACCCTCGACGGTCTTTACCATGCGCTCGCGGCTTATCCTGAACCTGTCCACTCCCTGTCCTCCGCAGTCCGGCATTACACCCGGTGATGGCAGCCGATGTCCTTTGTATTGCGCAAGGCGGCCTGCGTTATCAAATAGGCCGTTTCGCACCCGTGGAAAAGGTCGAGCACGTCGCGGGACAAGGGCGTGCTTTTATAAAATTCGTGAATGTGGCGGGAAAGGTCGCGCAGTTCGTCAAAAGCGCGGGCAAGGCGCGGGCCCGTGCGCGTTATGCCCACGTAGTTCCACATGGTGTTGCGTATGGTGGCCCAGTCCTGGGCGATGAGGGCCGGGTCGTCGTTGCGCTCGTCCCCCTGCATCTTCCAGTCCTCAATGTCGTCGTACAGGGGGTCGTTCCGATCCAGACCCGCCTCGACGCGGGCCGCTATGTCGTCCCCGGCCGACCTGCCCCAGAGCAGGGCTTCCAGCAGGGAGGTGCTGGCCAGACGGTTGGCCCCGTGTACGCCGGTGCAGGCGCATTCGCCCACGGCATACAGGCGGTCCAGGCCGGAGCGTCCCTTGAGGTCCACGAGAATGCCCCCGCAAAAATAATGGGCGGCGGGGACCACGGGTATGGGTTCCGTGCGGATGTCTATGCCGCGCTCAAGGCAATTCTGCAGGACGGTCGGGAAACGCTTCCCAAGATCGTGCCTGACCCCGCCGAGGTCCAGAAACACGCACGGGTCGCCGCTGCGCAGCAGCACGTCCACAATGGAACGCGACACGATATCGCGTGGAGCGAGGTCGCCGCGGGGGTCGTAACGCGCCATAAAATAATCGTCCTTGCCCGCGAACAGGCGCGCGCCTTCGCCGCGCAAGGCTTCGGTGATGAGAAAGCGGCGCGGCTCCGGATAAAAGAGGGTGGTCGGGTGGAACTGCATGAATTCCATGTTCATGAGCCGCACCACGGCCCGGCCGGCCATGCTGATGCCCGCGCCGGTCGCCGCGCGGGAATTGGAAGTGTGCAGGTAAACCTGCCCGGCTCCCCCCGCGGCCAGCACCGTGATGTCGGCCCGCATGGTTTCCACGATGCCCGTAGCCTCGTTCAGCACATAGGCTCCGCAACAGCGGTTTGCCAGCTGGTAGCGGTAGGTCGTGCCTCGGCTGTGGTGGTGCGAGGTCAAAAGGTCCACGGCCGAGCATCCTTCGCGCAGGTCGATGCAGGGGTTGTCGCGCACGGCCCGCCCGACGCATTCCATAATGCTGCGGCCGGTGTGGTCGGCGCAGTGCAGGATGCGCGCCGCGGAATGTCCGGCCTCACGCGTCAGATCCCGGCGGGAGGCGTCTATGCGGTCGAACGGCACGTCCAGGCGGTCTATGAGGATCTCGTCGACGGCGTCAGGGCCTTCCCCGGCCAGAAATTTCACGGCAGCGGGGTTATTGATGCGGTGTCCCGCCGTCATGATGTCTTCTTCAAGGCGCGCCGCATCGTTCCCGTCGCAGGCGCGATAGATTATGCCGCCCTGGGCCAGGACGGAATTGGGCGGGTGGTCTTCGCTGCCCGAAGACAGAAGCGCGACCCTGATGCCCCGGTCGGCGAGGCGCAGGGCGGCAATGCAGCCGGCCAGGCCCGCCCCGACGATCAGCACGGCGTGTCGACTTTTTTCAGTCTGCATTTCGACTCCGATCGGGAAGAAGGAGAGGGTCCGGGGGGAATCGTTTCTCCGGGAAAATGCTCAAACGTTCGTCCCTGCGCCTGCGCAGGCCGAGGGTCCGGGGCAGCGGACACAGGCTCTGCGCAACGTCCGTGTCGTGACCTTCTGCGAAGGCCGTGAACGCAAAATAGGATACTGCCCTGCTCCAGCCGGATCGCGGCCGTGCCGTGACCTTCTGCAAAGGCCGCGACCCCTACGCGCACCGCTCCAGCATGCGTTCAAGGGCGGCGCGCGCGGGCGCCTGCAGTTCGCTTTTTATCCGGACTCTGCAAGGTGATTCTTCTCCGGCGTCTTCCGCACGGCTCAGGGCTTCCAGCGCGGCGCACAGGGAGTCTTCCGTAGTCTGGGCCATGTGCGTACATGCGCTTTCAACGAGAGGAAGCACGGTCAGTCTTTCCGCGTGCCGGCGCGCAAGGCGTTCCACGAGGTTGATTTCCGTGCCTATCCCGAGGACGGCGTTGTCCGGGGCTTCGTTGACGTAACGGATGATGAAGGCGGTGGATCCCACCGCGTCCGCCGCTGCCGCCACGGCCGGAACGCATTCCGGGTGTACGGCGACGGTCGCGCCCGGATGCTCCGCGCGCAGTCTTTCCACCTGGCGCAGGTTGAAGCGCGTGTGTATGGAGCAAAAGCCGGGCCAGAGAAGCAGACGGGCCCTGTCCGCGGCGGCCGTGTCCAGTTCCTCCGCTCCCCGGACTATGCGCAGGATATGCCGGTCCCGCTCCGGCAGGCCGAGCGCATCGGCGGTATTGCCGCCTAGATTTTTGTCGGGCAGAAAAAGAACGGCATCGCCTTCCCGCAACGCCCACTCCAGCATCGTCCCGGCATTGGCCGAGGTGCAGACCGCGCCGCCGAACCCGCCGGCGACGGCTTTTACTCCCAGGGTGGAGTTCACGTAGGCCAGGGGGATGACCTTGCGCCCGTTGCGGGTCAGTGTCTTCATCACCCCGCGCAGCAGCGCGGCGGGCGACATGAGGGCCATGCTGCATTCAGCCGAAGGTTCGGGCAGGTGTACCTGCACGCCCTGCGCGGCGAGCAGCGCGGCCGATTCAGCCATGAAATACACCCCGCAAAACATGATGTGCCGCGTTTCCAGCGTCGCGCAACGGCGGGCCAGTTCGAGGGAATCCCCGCACAGGCCGCAGTGTGCGACCACCTCGTCGGCCTGGTAATGATGCCCGACCACGGTTAAATCGGCTCCGTAGCGGGCGCGCAGTTCTTCTATCCTGTCGCCGACGCTCCGCGCGGCGGCCCGCGGCGTTTCCATCCTGTCGCCGGCGTCCCGTCCCGGTGCGGCGGTTGTGGGCATGACGGTCCGCGAATGCATCAGAAAGCGCCTGCCGGCTGTGGAGTGGAACTTCCGGCTCCCGGTGGAGTGGAACTTCGGGATATCCGCATGCTGAAATCGGCGGCGGGCGCGGAATGCGTGATGCGGCCCACCGAGATGAAATCCGCCTTGCGCTTGCTTCCGGCCGCGGCAAAGTTTCTGATGTTGTCCAAGGTGATGCCTCCGCTTATTTCAATTTCCACATGGAGAGGAAGCATATCAAGGGTGTTCCCTACCATTTCGGGGCTCATGTTATCAAGCATGATGCGCGAGACGCCGCAGGCCGCGGCTTCCAGGGCCTCCGTGCAGGTCCGGCATTCGACTTCCACAGGCGCGCCCGCGGGGAGATGCGCGCGCAGGCGTTGCACGGCGGGGGTGATGCCGCCGGCGGCTTCAATGTGGGTATCCTTGAGCATGGGCAGTTCACCGAGTGTTTTACGATGGTTGCGACCTCCGCCCGCCTGCACGGCGTACTTGTCCGGATAACGCAGACCCGGCGCGGTTTTGCGCGTGTCCAGAAGCTGCACGCCCGTGCCTTCAAGCGCGTTTGCATACTTGCGCGTCAACGCTGCCGCTCCGGAAAGCCGGCACAAAAAATTCAGGATAACGCGCTCCGCCCGCAGGATGACGCGGGCGCTCCCCGCAACGGTAGCCGCCACTGCACCCGCGCGCAGGCAATCGCCGTCTTCGGCGCAGGCCGTTACTTCCCATGCGCCGGGTTCCAGCGCGGCCGTTTCGGCAAGGATGACCGGCACCAGAGGCAGTCCGGCAAGCACAGTGTCCTCTTTGGCGACTATCTCTGCGTACAGCCCGGCGCGGGCATCGAACACAGCGTTTGCGGCAACGTCCGCGCCGTCTTCCGCCAGGGCTTCCCTGACGGCCCGCATGAGATGCGCGCGGGCCGGACCGGTAAAAAAAACGTCGAATGCTGCTTTCGGCATGGATTGTCTGCACCGGACTTATGTGATAGGAACGCCTTGGAAAAACCGCCGCATTGTCACAGGTTCGCCGCATTGCCGCAGTACTTGACGGCATTGACATATCGTCACGGTATTTCACGGTATCGACATACCGTCCCGGTATTGTCGCACTGTGCGGCATGTGCCCTGTTTCGTCAAGGGGGGTTGCGTCCCCCGCGCCGCACTCCCCCTGTACCTTCCGCAAACGGGCAACGGATGTTTGTTTCAGGCCGCATCCGGCCCGACCGCCGGATCACTCCGCCGAGTCGATCGGGAGCCGGACGGACCGGCGTTCACTGAAGGAAGGGGTTACCGGAAAGGTATGCCCGGCGTTGCCGGGCGTCAAGCGGGAATCTCCCGAGGAATTTCTGATGAGCACAATACTTTCCCCGGCATCCCCCCCGGAAAAAACGCCGGAACAGCCCGGAACGGCGGAACTTTCCCCGGACGGCAACGGCGGCGGACGGGGTAACGAACGCAGGCATCCGGCGGACGTGGCCGCGCACCTGCAGGGCCTGAGCCTCAATGAACAGGTGCATCTGCTCACGGCCCTTCCGCGGGAAGAAGCCGCCGAGACCGTTGCCGAACTGGACGAGCATGTCCGGGTGGAACTGCTGGAACACCTGGATACGGACACGGCCGCGGGCATAGTCGGAGAAATGTCCCCGGACGACGCCGCCGACGTTCTTGACGAACTTGAAGAAGAGCACAGCGACGCCCTGCTGAACAAACTCCACCGCAAGGACGCGGAAGAAATACGCACCCTTATGGCCTTCGACCCGGAAACGGCGGGCGGGGTGATGAATACGGAAATCATCATCCTCAAGCAGGATATCTCCGCCGACGATGCCATACTCAAGATACGCGCGGAGCTGGCCGACAAGGAAATCCCCTATTACGGCTATATTGTAGACGACGACAACGTGCTCACCGGCGTGCTTTCGCTGCGCGACCTCATGCTCTGTCCGCCCGGCATGCCGCTGAAGGCCGTCCTGAAAAACCGGGAGCCGGTTTCCGTCACCTTCGACACGGAACGCGAAGAAGTGGCCCGCCTCATCGGGCACTATAATTTTATGACCCTGCCGGTTGTGGACCATGAAGGCCGGCTGCTCGGCATTATTTCGCACGACGACGTCATCGACATCATCAACGATCTGGCAAGCGGGGACATGTTGGGCATGGTGGGCGCGGGACAGGACGAAAGCCCCGAAACGCCCTGGCTTGAGTCGGTGAAAATGCGCCTGCCCTGGCTTATCGTCAACATGCTGAACTCCGCCCTCGCGGCCTGCGTGGTCTACCTGTTCGACGGAACCATCGCGCAGATGGCCCTGTTGGCCGTCTTCATGCCCATGGTGGCCAACCAGGCGGGTAATACCGGGCAACAGGCCCTGGCGGTCATGATCCGCAGCCTGGCCACGGCCAGATTTTCACGCCGCAAAGCCTGGAGCGCCGTGCGCCGCGAAGGCAAAATCGGCCTTGCCAACGGTCTCATTCTCGGTATACTGATTCTTACGCTCCTGACGCTGTTCACCGGGCGCTCGGATCTGGCCGCGGTCATGGCCGCGGCGCTGCTGACGGATATGGTGTTGGGGGCGCTCGCCGGCGCGTCCATACCCGTGTTGCTGAAGGAGATGGGGCGCGACCCGGCGCAGGCTTCGAGCATTTTTTTGACGGCGGTCACGGACGGCGCCGGCTTTTTCCTGTTTCTCGGGCTGGCTACGCTGTTCCTGGTATGATTGCGCCGAACGCGGCCGCTCTTCCGCCTTGCCGGATCCAGACCCGCGCGGCCGGCCGCGCCTGCCAGGAGCAGACCAAGCACACGGACAACGGGTATGCCCGGCAACACCGCATCTTGTCATGAGTGACGCGCTGAACGCCAACGCGCCCGGCGCAACGCCCGTGTACGACGATACCGCCGTTTCCCAAAAACGCGGCGCCGCGCGTTTGCGCATTTTTACTCTGCTGCTGGCGTCGGGCTGGACGGCGTGCATCGCCTTTTCCGTGTGGTATAATATAGCGCAGGTGCGGAAGCACGCCGTGGATTCGGCCCGCATCCAGGCGCGCACGGTGCTCGACAAGGATGTGGACGCCCTGTACAACGGGCTGTACGCGCAGGATGTCGCGCAAATTCCCCCGCCTCACGACCGCCCCGCCGGCGACGCCGAAAGCCGGGGCCGTTTCGAGGAAGTGCTCGCCGAGCTGAATCCCGCGTTCATGGCAATTATCATGCACGAGATGGGCAACCGGAACCGCAACGCTCTGGGGCACATCACCGCCAGAACGCCCATCAACAGCCGCAACGCCCCGGATGCCTGGGAGTCCCGGGCGCTGGCGGTTCTTGAAGAACAGGAAACGGCGCGGCGCGCCCGCGCCGCGGAGCCGGACGAGTCTGAAGCGGCGGCGTTTTCCGGACAACAGACGGCCGGCGAATTCGCCGAGGCGGTTCGGGCGGACGAGGGCGACTACATTCGCCTGATGCGCGGTTTGAAGACGGCGGAAAGCTGTCTGACCTGCCACACCGCGCAGGGCTATATGCCGGGAGAACTGTGCGGCGGCATCAGCGTGGCCGTGCCCGTTGCCCCCTATCTGTCGGCCGCGCGCGAGGCGGAAAAAACGATCATCGCGTCGCTGGCCCTGTTGTGGTGCGCGGGTATCGCCGGCATGAGCGTCTGCCTGCGCCATATTTACCGGGACATGCGGGTCAGGTACGCCGCCGAGCACACCCTGGCCGCTCTGGCCGCCAACCTTGAGCAACGCGTCGCCGAACGCACGGAAGAGTTGAGAATACGCACAACGGAGGCGGAAGAGGCCAACCGCGTCAAAAGCAGTTTCCTCTCGCGCATGAGCCACGAAATGCGCACGCCGATGAACGCCATCATCGGCATGACCGGCATCGCCAAAGCCTCGACTAATGCCGCGAAAAAGGAAGACTGCCTGGACAGGATACAGGACGCCGCCGATCACCTGCTGGGAGTGATCAACGACATTCTGGACATGTCCAAAATTGAAACGGGAAAGTTTGAACTGTTCCTGGACAAATTTTCTTTACCGGAATTGATCAGCCGCGCCGTCCGGCTTTTTTCCTTCAAGGTCGGCGAGAAAAAGCAGAGCGTCATCCTTGATCTGGATGAAAAGCTGCCGCACAACATCATTTCCGACGAACAGCGCATTACCCAGGTACTGACAAATCTGCTTTCCAACGCCGTCAAATTCACGCCCGAGCAAGGCGTGATAACCGTCCGCGCCGCGCTTGAATCTGTAAACGCCGACATCTGCATGCTCCGCATTGCTGTTTCGGATACCGGCATCGGCATTTCTCCCGAAGTGCAGGGCAGACTTTTCCGTCCCTTTGAGCAGGCGGACGCCGGCTCGTCCCGCAGGTTCGGCGGGACGGGGCTGGGACTTGCCATCTCCAGGCACATTGCCGGCTTGATGCAGGGGGAGTTGCGCGTCGAATCCGCCATCGGCAGGGGTTCGACCTTCTCGTTCCGTTTTGCGGCGGAACTGCCCGCCGCCGGGGCAGGCAGGGATGAGCCGGGCGCCGATGCCGCCGGGCCCGGGCCGGACACGGCGCCGACGGGCGGGCCGGACGCCGCGCCTGCGCCGGAACCCTCCGGAGACGGTGAACCAGCCGTGCCTGAGACGGTGCGCGGATGCAGGATATTGCTTGCCGAAGACGTGGAAATCAACCGCGAAATCATGGAGGCCGTGCTGGAACCTGCCGAAGCCGTCCTCACCAGCGCGGAAAACGGCCTGGAAGCCGTCAAACTGTTCAGTGAAAACCCGGACGCCTTTGACATCATTCTTATGGACATCAACATGCCGGAGATGGACGGCTATGAGGCCGCGCGGCGCATCCGCGCCCTGGACAGGCCCGAAGCCGCGACGATCCCCATTGTGGCCATGACCGCCAACTCCTACCGCGAAGACGTGGAAAGCTGCCTCGCGGCAGGCATGAACGACCATATCGCCAAACCCGTCGATACCGAAGCCTTGTTCAATGTGCTGCATAAGCACCTGTCCGGCGTTCATCCTGCCGGCTGACTGCTGCAAACAGCCGGGCATGCGTATGTTGCACATCATTGAGGCGGTACTTTTTTTCTACCTGCTGTTCCGGCTGGTTCTCCTGCTGCCCGCGCGCCGTCCGTTCAAGGCGGCCGCGGCGCTTGTCCTGCTGCTTGCAACGCAGCAGCACATCCTGACCAGGTTATTTTTCGGAGGACTCGCGTCGCCGGACCTGCCGCGCCCGGTTCTGATGACGCAAAGCCTGCTGTTGGTATCCTGCCTGTTTCTGTTTCTGACGGTTCTGTTGCGGGACGCGGTATTGCTTGTCAGGGGCGCGTTGCGGCGCATGAGGAAGCGGCCCGGCGACCAGGCCGGAAGCGGCTTTTCCCAGGGCAGGCGGCTTGTTCTGCTGGCCTGTCCGGCTGTGCTTGCGGCCGCTTACGGCCTCCGGCGCGCGCTGGAGGTTCCGCAAGTGCGCGAGACGCAGTGTTTCCTGCCCGGTCTGCCCGCCGAACTCGACGGCCTGCGCATAGCGCACGTCAGCGATCTGCACATAGGTCCCCTGCTGCTGCGCCCCTGGACGGAGGCCGTTGTGGAGGCCGTCAACGGGCTCAAGCCCGATCTGGCCGTGCTGACCGGCGACATCGTGGACGGTCTGCCTGCGCTGAGGGCGGACAGCGTCGCGCCTTTGCGGCATCTGCGCGCGCGTTGCGGGGTCTTTGCCTGCGCCGGCAACCATGAATATTATGCGGATTTTCGAGCCTGGATGCGCGCCTTTTCCGCCCTGGGAACGGATATGCTCCAGAACGAGGGGCGCGTGCTGAACATCGGGGGCCGGCAACTGTTTATAGCGGGAGTGACGGATATTGCCGCCGCGCGTTTCAGCCTGCCTCCGCCCGACTGTGCAGCGGCCGCCGGCGGGGCGCCGCAAACGGCAGTGCGCGTGCTTCTGGCGCACCGTCCGAGCGGCGCGGAGCTGAACGCCGCCGCCGGCTTCAACCTGCAACTTTCCGGGCATACCCACGGCGGGCAGATCCTGGGATTGCAGCGCGTCGTCGCCGCATTCAACGACGGCTATCTTTACGGTTGGTATGAAATCCGGGGAATGCGCCTTTACGTCAGCTCCGGCGCGGGTTTGTGGAACGGGTTCCCTGTACGGTTGGGCGTGCCGTCGGAAATAGCCCACATCACTCTGCGCCGCGCCTGATTGACAACGAATGTCTTGACCTTGCCTGCGCGTCCGGATCCGGAAAAATTTTTATCTATGGATAGATACAATCATGGTAACGTCCAAAAATTACAAGTTGTTCCGAGCTGTGTCGAGGTGTTGGGAAACATCCTGACAACATGCTGATTTTATAATATTTTTGTGCAGAAAATCTATCCGTTGATGTACACTCTCAAAGCAAATTGGTATCAGATGAGTTTTCCGAGGACGCGCCGGCGCAGTTCCATGCCGATGCGGCGCAGCAGCAAAGGATTGCGGAAGCAGAGCGACGGCGCTTCCCGCAGGGCGCGCAGGGCCGTTTTCGCGGCGTCCCCGCGCTTTCCCATGCGGAACAGGGCGCAGGCGGCGCGCGCCGTCGCGGCCTGACGCGCCGCCGTACTCAGACCGGGTATTTTGAGCATGGACTCGGCAATGCGGTAGTCGTCCCACGCCCGCGCCCCGGCCAGAGCGGCATCTTGCGTGGCTTGCCCGGCATGCACCCGGATGTCCGCAAGAACGTCCCCAATGCTTGCCGCCCGGCTTCCCCGCCGGAGCATGGCCGTCCACAGGGCCAGATCCTGAGCATAGGGGAAGGAGAGATCGTAGCCCCCGGCCGCCTGCGCCGCAACTGTCCTGAACATGCATGCCGAGTTGGCGAACGGGTTGCGCAGAGGCAGCGTATCGCGCAACGCATCGTGTTGCGTCGGGAAGCGGTCCCGGGCGAGGACTTGTCCGGAAGCGTCCAGATACTCCACATCCGAACCCAGCAGGTCCGTTTCCGGGTGCGCGGCCAGAAAATTGCTTTGCCGTTCCAGCCGCTCGGGCCGGCAGCGGTCGTCGGCGTCCATGACGGCGACGAGGTCCGTGTCCGCCGCATCCAGCCCCATGCGTAAGGCCCCTGTGCGTCCGGCATCGGCGGGCAGATGCCGGACGACAAGGACGCATCCGGGCTTTACCCTGGGCGGTCCGGGGGGATCGGCGGGGGGGAGGATACTTCGATCCTGTTCGGCGTTGCGTCCGGTCTTTGCGCGGAGCGGAAACTCCGGCGGCCCGCCGTCGAGCGTCGCCGCCGTTGCGTCGAGAAAGGCGCTGGTGCCGTCCGTCGAGGCGTTGTCCAGAATCAGGAATGTGAAATCCCGGCGGGTCTGGCTCAGAATGCAGCGTACGGCTTCTTCAAGGTAAGGCATACCGTTGCGCACGGTCATGAGGACGGTCAGGCTGAGTGCCGGCATAGGTTTGTATGAGTGTGCAGCGTAACCATGCGTGATCGATGCGGCGGTCAGCGCCAGGCCTCTTGGTATGCCGCGCGGAAGGCGCTCTCGTCCACCGGGGCGAAGCCGCCGGCGGCAGGCGTAAAAAGATGCATGCGCTGCGCGGCGATGCCGCCGTTCCAACTGATGGGGGCTATGCTCCAGTCCAGGGTCACGGACTGCAACGCAGCGTTCACGGTTCCGGGGGATACGTCCGTAATGTTGAGCCCGGCGGACAGGCGGGCGAAATCATAGCCCAGGGCGGACCAGAAATCCGCGCCGGCTTTGCCGGCGGCCGACAGACGCGCCTGCAGCCTTTCGCCTGCGGGGGTCGGACGCGCGGCGTTCCACAGGCCCGGGAAAACGGCCAGACCGTAATACTGGGTACCGACAAAGCCGCCTGCCGAAAGACCCTGTTCCCAAAGACTCGTGCCGAGCAACACTTGCCGCGTTTCGTTCTGGTAAAAGAAATGCGGCACGATGACGTCCATGTTTTTCCAGGTATCGGGCAGGAAGACGGCCCGGAAGACGCTGCCCTTGCTGTTGGCCGCCAGCAGCTTGTTCGTTGCCGCCATCCAGTCGTTTCGATCGGCCGGGTCATAGCCCTGGATCACGATGTCGGTTGCGCCCGCGGCCCGGGCTTTTTCCTCAAAAAGGGCAGCCATGCGTCTGCCGAAATTGTCCTCGGGATGGAAGATACCGTAGCCGCGTATGCCGAGGCCGGCAGTGAACCCCAACAGGGCGTCCACCTGATCGCCGGCGGCTGCGAAGAAGCGCCATGCGACGCGGCCTTCATCGCCCGGCTCAAGGGACGGCAGTAGCGCAAAGACGGCCCGGCGTGCGGGTATGCCGGCCGCCTTGGCCTTTGCATAGTCTTCCCGCAGCAGGGGGCCTCCGACGACAAGGGCGGAGGCGGGCAGGGCATTGACGCGGGCTGTCCAGTCCGCCTGTTTGGTGTCGATAACGAGCAGGGACGCCTTGACTCCGGCCGCGTTCAATTCATCGCAGGCAATCCCCGCCCCGGCCGTGATTTTTTCGGACACCGGGGCGAATTGCCCGGACAGAGGCAAAAGCAACGCAACGGTCCTGTCTCCCGCCGGCGGGGCGGCAGGACTGCGCGTACCTGCCTCTATGCGTATTTCCGTTTCCTCCGGCACACGATGCATGAGGGAAGGGTCGGCGAGCGCGGGTTTGCCTGCCGCGTCCTTCAGGACCGCTTCGACGTCCTCGCGCGTATTCGTCGTCCGGGCGCGGTGCAGTGTGTCCAGCAGGATGACGGAGAACGGGAAAGTACAGCGGTTATCCGCGGTGACGGCGCTGTAGGCAAGGGTCGACGCCGCCGGATCGGCGAGGTGCAGTTCAAGGGCAAGGCGCCGTTCAAGGGCGGCTTTTTCCGCCGCGCCGGCGGCGCTGCCGTAAATACTTTCCAAGGCGGCCAGGCTCTGCCCGAGGTCGCCGTCCCGCCACTGGCGCACGGCCAGCACTACGCCCGCCATGCTGCGCACAGGCATCGGGCGTCCGCCGGCTTTGTACAGGGCATCGGCCCTGGTACGGGCATCGCCGGACGGCAGGGAGCGTATCGCCTTGGCCCAGGCGTCCTGCCATTCCACGCCGGCATCCGCGCCGGGCTCGCTTTTGCGCCAGTCGTCCAGGGCCGTGAGGGCCACGGCGGGGTGGGCATTCTTCAATGCCGCCGCGGCCAGCAGTCGCGCCGCTCCGGCTTTGTCCGCCGCCTGAGCGCCGGGGTCGGAGGAGAGCCGCAGGGCGAGGCTTTCAGCGCGCCCGTAGTTTCCGGAAATATAGGCTTGCGCGGCTTCTTCCAGCGGGCTGAACCGGGTTTGCGGGGCAGGGGCTCCGCTCCCGCTTCGGAACAGGGAAACCCCGGAGCAGGCGCTGAAAAAAACGATGCAGCACAGGCAGATGAATGGGAAAAGATACTTTTTCATTGCGTGAACATAGCATCCGGCCATGAAATCAGCAAGTGCCGCACACCGTGCGTGTCGAGAGCAGATGATCTCCGTATCATGAATCTTCCGCTTCGGCGGACTGCGGTCGGAACACACTCTGTCAACACCGGCAATGCGCATATTTTCCCCCGCCGTATGCCCCGCCGGCGCAACGGGAATCCTTGGGAGTCAGGGGGGAAGCAGGGGGAAACAATTAGTGACGATTTTCTTTAACTCGCTAATTTTCAGTGATAAATAGGGTAATATGGGATTGCATGGGGGGATCAAATTTTCTGTTTGGTAAACAGAATGATCGCTATGTATTCCAGATCCTTGCTCCCGATGTTTTCTATACCGTGCGTTTCCCCGTCGCGACAGAAGTTGACGTCGCCGGAGCCGAGTTTCACTTCCGTGCCGTTGTCGTTGACCAGTGCCTCGCCTTGCAGGATGTAGTAAACTTCACAGTCGCCTTCGTGCTTGTGTACGCCTATGGACGCGCCGGGCGGAATGACGGTTTTGCTGAACAACCGTCCCGCGCCGTTCGATTTGTGCAGGTCGAGAAAATGCTCCATGAAGACCTGCCCCTTGCCGCCCCTGAACTCCTTGTGCACGTCCGTTTTGAGTTCCGCATGTTTCTGAATCACGGTAATCCTTCCTTGGTTGAGGTGTCGGTGGAATTAGAGAGCAATTTCAAGGTGAAATTGCTGTTATGCCGGTCTGTCGAAAAATTGAGCTTCATAAACGACTGCATGGACAGACTGTCATAGGGGAACCTCTAAAAACTCTTTTCCAGACGGAATTGTGCGTTGTAAATCCAGTCTTCGTCAGGTCGGCATGTGACATAAATTTAGTTTTTAGAGGTTCCCATAAGTGGAGATTAAATCAGCGGTTCCCTTCCCTCAGGTTCGCTTCGCTGCCGGCAGGGAGGCTGTTTTTGCGCGGATGCCCGCGGCCGAGCGGGCCACAGCGTCTTTTTCCTCGTCCGAGAGGTCAAGTACGATGATGTTTTCAACGCCGCGCAGGCCCAGACGCACCGGCACGCACATGAAGATGCCGTCAATGCCGTACTCCCCGTTCAGGTACGCCGAGCAGGGGAGGATGTCTCCCTTGTCGCGGAGTACCGCTTCGGCCATGACCGCCAGCGCCGCCCCAGGCGCGTAGTAGGCCGACGAACCCAGATATTCCATAATCCTTGCGCCGCCGAAGACGGCGTTGCTGCAGGCCTGTTCCGTCTGTTCCCCGGTCAGCAGCAGGCCGGCGGGCAGCCCGGCGACCTGTGAGAGGCGGGGCAGGGGCACCATGCCGTCGCCGTGCTCGCCGATGACCAGTCCCTGGACGGCACGGCCGGGCACGTTCGCCGCGCGAGCCGTCTCCGCGCGCAGCCGCGCCGTATCAAGCACTCCGGACAGCCCGATAATCCGCCGGGTATCATCAATACCCGCGCGATGCGCGGCCATGCACATGACGTCCACGGGGTTGGCCGCTATGATGAAGACCGCGTGCGGCGAATATTTGAGGGTTTTTTGTATTATCTGCCCGACGATGTCCGCGTTGACCATGATCAGGTCGTCGCGGCTCATCCCGGGTTTGCGGGGTACTCCGGCCGTGACGACGACAATGTCGGAGTGGGCGGTGTCGTCATACTCGGAGCTTCCAGTGACGATGCAACCGTGTCCTTCCAGCACGGCCGCCTGGCTGAGGTCAAGGGCTTTGCCCCGCGGGATTTTTTCGTTTATGTCCAGCAGCACCACATCGCCGAGCCCGCGCATGAGGCAGGCGTGAGCCGCGCTTCCGCCGACGTTTCCGGCGCCGACAACGGTAATGGTATGTCGCATAACTTCTCCTTGCCGGGATTAATTCGCTGCGGGCGGCGCAACGGGAACCGCCGGCGTTTCGCGGCAACGCGTTCCGCCTGCCGTTTTTTTTGCGAGAGTGTACGTCAACAGATAGATTTTCTACGCAAAAATATTATAAAATCAGCATATTGTCATGATGTTTCTCAACACCTCGACACAGCTCGGAAAAACTTGTAATTTTTTGACGTTACTATGCTTATATCTATCCATAGGTAAAAACTCTCACGCTTTTTTCGTATGCTTATTTGAGCCGGCCTTTTTTATCCGCGTATATAGCGATAACGCCGATGATAACACAAACAATGCCGGCAATCCAAATACCACTATTCACGGCTACCGCTCCTTTTCGCAAAATACTGCGGGAAGAACAGGCATATCAGGCTGAACGCGATAGCCGCGCCTGAGCTTTTGTCTGAGAGAAACGCGCCGACCATAAAAGCCGCGCTTATCTTCTCAAACCAGTCCGCAAGGCGTTTTTTCTCAAACCAGTCCGCAAGGCGTTTCAGCATACCGCCCTCCAGTTCAGAGTTAACCGCTTTTTCGGCATCTGTCCATTGGACCCCCGGACCCTCGCCAAGCCGGGCATGCGTCCCGGCCCTGATTATGCGTTTCCTTAACGTCTAAACATGGAGTGTATTCTCCGCAATTTTCCCTTGTGCCGTCGCATGCGCATGTCTACGCAAAAAACATATTCCGGCTGCACACTCTTCGCGGTTTCAATCAACACTTCCGTGTTTCCCGCTACAGGCCGTACACAGCGCTGCACCACGCGCCGACAACGCACAGCAGCGCCGCCGCGCAGAGGCCGGTATCGACGCGCCCGCGTGTTTTTTCAGACGCCGCGCGCAGGCGCGCGTCCACAAGCAACAAGGGCAGCCCGACTCCAAGCCCGCATGCAAAACCGAAAATGTGCGCCGCGTAATCCGTGCGAACCTCGCCGCCGCCTCCGAGAAAACCCAACAGCGCCAAGCCTGCCGCCAAAGGCAGCGCCCCGGTGCGCAACACCGCGCCGGCTGCCGGGGCGCCGCCCGTTTCATGCGCCGCCGCAAAGGACCTCACGCGAATCATGTCTCCCGCGCTGAGAACGCACAGTACGCCGAGCGCGCTGAATAACGCCGTCGAAAACCCCAGGCTGAGTCCCGCTCCGGGGAAAACCGGCCCCAAACGCCCGTAAATCAAGGCGGCGCTCGCGTTGCCCAACGCTCCCCCGACCATCGCCGCCGCCGTTCCCGCCCCCAATCCGGCACGGCGGCACAGCGGAATAAAGAACAACAACCCGAATCCCACATTGCCGAAAAGATGGCGCGCGTCGGCATGCAAGGTCAGGGCCGAAACGCACAGCCCCCACGCCCCGCCGCCGCGCACCCGCGCCTTGTCCAACCCGAAAAGCTCCGGCCAAAGCCGCGCGTCAGCCGGAAACGGCGGGTCCGGCAAGGACACGGCAAACCAATGGAAACGCAACCCGTGCCAGACAACCAGCAAAAGAAAAAAACATATCACCCCGAGAACATTGTCCCGCGCCGGCGGGGGCGGCAACAACGGGATTCGCCGCTCCACTTCGCGCTCAAAAGCGCGTATCTCCTCCAGCGCGCGCGCTTCATCCTCAGCCGGCACATAAAGTTCCCGCGTCGCAGGGGAAAGCACATGCCGAATGTTCTTGGCCGCCAGCACAAGCATGCGCGCATCCAGCGTTTCCGCCGCGACCGGCCCCGCCGCGGCGGGCTCAACCGTCAGCGGACGCCACTTCCGTTCCCGCGTATCGGACGCCCGCGCCGCGTCCTGCCCCGGTGCGCCTGATTCACCCGGTTTATTCCGCCTGCGCGGCGGCAAAATCCTCATCGCTCCACCTGTCTTGGCAAGGTCGATTTATACGCCTCCGGCGGCCGGGGGAAATAATTTCCCCGGCCGGCCTTGCGCCGGCTCAGGCCGACTCCCCTCTCCGGGGCCTTCCGGCCCCCGCAACGGCAGCGCGCTCCGTTTTTCCGCAAGTTGAAGATACTCCAAATCGCCGCCGGCTTCAATTTCAGGCAAATAATCGTATTGCCCGGCGGCGGGCCGCGCGCTAAGATGTATCCGCCGGAGGTATCCCGCATGCGCACCCTCGTCTTCGGCCCCATGCCCGAAGGAGCGACTCCGGCGACCCATATCGCCGCGGGCGCCTGGTGCTTCGTCGGCCGCGAAGCGCTGTTCCCGAACTGGGACGGCCCGAGCGCCGGAAACGCCCCCTCCGGGTCCTGCCCGGAACGCTCTGAAGGAAACCGCGCAGGACACGATGTTCCGGCCGCGTCCGACTCGGGATATTTCCCCCTGCCGCCCGACCCTTACCCCGATGCGGCCGCCGCAGCGACAGCCGCAGCGACGGCCAACGCCGAAGTTCTGCGCCTTTGCCGCACCTTCGCCTCCCGCTTCCCCGGCCGCAGCGAACGCTTCTACCTCACCGCCCTCGGCCCCACCCTGCTTACGGCAGCGCACATGACGGAGGAACGGCAACAGCGCCTCCTGGACCTCGCGGCCCTTTACGGCAATCAACGCCTGCGCGTCGACATGCTGCCCGAAGGCGACTTTTCCTTCCGCGACAGCCTCGATTTTATGGTGCGCGGCGTGCAGGATCCCCTATTCAATCATTACCTGTACTCGCGCATGCTGGAACACTCCGCCCCGCCCGCCTGGGAACTGCACAGCCTGCCGCCCGCGCCGGCCCTGCCGCGCGCCGACACCGCAATCCGCGAACCCCTGCGCGCCCGCCTGCGCGCCTGCCTGCGCCGCATCCTGCTCCGCCTGCCCTTCCCTCCCTTAAAAGGCTTCGGCCTCACAGGCGCGCTCCTGCTCTCCGCCGCCGCGCTGCTGAACAGGGGACAACAGGACGCGACCCTGGATTTTTCCCTCTATTGCACCCCGCCCGCGCAGCCGCATCCTCCGCGGCATTTCCCGGACAACCCCGGACAAAGCGTGGGCGCGCCTCTGCCTTCACTCCGCCGGTTCCCGGCCGACGACTTTATCATGCGCTGCCTGCCTCCCGCATTGCTCCGCGAAGTCTCCCGCCCTCGCGCGCCCTGCTTCGCCCGGCTGCGCGGAAAGCGTGCGGAGCGCCCCCCCGCCCGCTCTCCTCTGCGCGGCATTTCCCCCGCCTACGCCCAGGACGACGTCTACCGCCTGTATACAGCGCGGTCGGCCGAGCGCGGCGCACGGCTCTTCAGCGTTCAACACGGCGCCAATTACGGCAACCTGTTCAGCATCGGCGGCCTGCCCTTCGAATATTCCCTGCACGCCTTCCTCACCTGGGGATGGAGCGCCCACCCCGGCCACGCCGTCAACGCCCGGCCCATGCCGCACCCCGCCCTGGTCGCGGCGGCAGGCAGACACAAAGAACAAAGCCCCTGCCTTATCCTGGTCGGCACGGAAATGAGCGCGTTCGCCTATCGCCTGAAATCCAGGCCGCAGTCCGGCGCGCTGCCCTCTTACCGCGCCGCGAAAATCCGCTTCCTCGGCACTGTCCGCGCCGGTCTAGCATCCTCACCCGCTGCCGTCGTCATGTACCGCCCCTATTTCCGGTCCGCCGGCGCCCTGGACGACGGCGAACGCGTTTTCCGCCTGCTCCCGGACATTACCCCCTGCACCGGCGACCTTACAGCACACATACACGCCTGCCGGCTCCTTGTCCTCGACCATTACGGCACTACCCTTCACTGCGCTCTGGCCGCCGATACCCCGACCGTCGCCTTCTGGAAACGCGCCGACTGGGGTATGGACGCGCAAAGCTCCGCCGCTCTCGACATCCTCGCCCGGGCCGGCATCCTCCACGAAACGCCGGAAGCCGCCGCCGCCCAAACCCTGGCTGTATGGGACAACATCAACGACTGGTGGCACAGCCCGCCGGTGCAAAAAGCCCGCCGTATCTGGCTGGACAGGTACGCGTGGATCGCCGTGCCCGGAGACGGAGAACTCCGCTCCTCCCCCCGCAGTCTTCTTTGGTATTGGTTCAAGATGTTGATGAAGATATGAAAGCGGTTCAACTTTTTTAGCGCTTGCCGCGGAACCCGGTAAACAGCGGCCGCAAGGCCGTTGCGCCGCGCAGCGGCGCGCGACTGACCCCGGATCTTGCGGTAAGAAGTTTACCTTTTAACGCAACTGTCAGTATAATCGCAGTAGAAAGGGACGAGGATGGAGTCTTTGGCCGGGCGGTATCTTTACAAGTTGGCGGCTAATATTGCTTCCGTACCGCTTTTTCTGGTCATGGAAGCGGTGCTGCCGCGGGCGCTGGGGCCGGCGGCCTACGGGAACTTCAATTTTTCGACGGCGTTGTTTCAGAATATTACAAATTTTCTGGATCTCGGCACATCGACCTGTCTGACCACGACGTTGGCCAAGCGGCCGCGGGAATTCGGGCCGGCGGCATTTTATGCGCGGGTAGCCGGAGTCGTGCCCGCGCTCGGCTTGCTGCTTGCGGCGTGTTGTTACCTGCCCGGAGTGGGAGAAGTCCTGTTGCCGGAAGTGCCGTTGTGGCTGGCGTTCCCGGCGATGTTGTGGGCGTGGCTGACCTGGGTCGGCCGTGTGGCGCGGGGCATGAACGACGCTTTGGGGTTGACGGCGGCGAGCGAGCGGGTGCGCATGGGGGGAAGCGTGCTTTCGGCGTGTCTGCTGGCCGGGTTGTATACGGTCGGGGTTCTGGATCTGCCGGTGTTGTTTGCGCAGCAGTATGCGGTGCTGGCGTTGACGGGGGCGGGTTTCCTGTTTACCATGCGCGGCAGTTGGGAGCGACCTTTGCGTTGGGCTTTGTCGGGAAAGGAGCTGCGGAGGTATGCGCGGGAGTTTTGGAGGTATTGCTCGCCGCTTTTTGTGACGGCGCTGTGTTCGGTATTGGCGTTGTCCGGGGAACGCTGGATACTGCAGTTTTTTTCCGGCAGCGTGGAACAGGGGTATTTTTCGCTTTCGCAGAAAATCGGGGCGGCGTGCGTGCTGTTTGTGACGGCGTTGACGCCGTTGCTGGCGCGGGAGCTGGCCGTGGCGCACGGAAGAGAGGATGCGGCGGGCATGGCGCGCATAGTGGACCGCTATGCGCCCATGTTGTATGCAATGTCGGCGTGGATATCCTGTTTTGTGGTATTGGAAGCGCCGGCGGTGCTGCGGATTTTCGGAGGAGAGTCGTTTGCGGAAGCTTTGCTGCCGGTGCGGATCATGGCCTTGTATCCTTTGCACCAGGGGTACGGTCAGATAGCGGCGGCGATATTTTACGCGAACGGGAACACGCGGTTGCTGCGCAATATTTCGATGGCGACGGCGGCCCTGGGGCCTGCGGCGACATGGTCGCTGATTGCGCCGGGCGACATGTGGGGGTTGGGAATGGGCGCAGCGGGCTTGGCCTTGAAGATGGTGGGGGCGCAGTTTCTCTCTGTGAACCTGTTGTTTCTGGCCGCGCGGCGGAGCGTGCCGTTCGCTTTGGGACGCAACGTTCTGCACCAGTTGGCGTGCCCGGCGTTTTTTTTCGCGGCGGGAGCGGCGGCGGGCGTCGCGACCTCAGCTTTGGGGGACGCGGATGATTTGTTTCGTTTCGCGGTAAGCGGCGTGGTGTATGCCGCAGTGACCGTGGGCCTGGCGCCGGCTGTGCCGGGCCTGTTCGGGCTGACGCGCGCGGATGTGCGCCGGGGCTTGCGGATGCTTGTCGGGCGCGGCGGAGTATGATGCCCTTTGCGGTCTTCACGCCTGTTGCGCCAGTACAGGCGTGACATCTAATACCAACATGAGGAAACGCGGATTAATGCAGGAAAGGCACAATTCATGAAGCCGGCTTCAGCCTTTCAAAAGAATAAAGCAGCGTTTCCCTGAGACCGGTTTGCTTTCAGCGGAAAGCGACTTGGTATCATCAGAAGAACAAGGAGGAAACAGCAATGTTGAAAGACAGCGTAGTCAAAGCCCTCAGTGATCAGGTAAATACTGAATATTATTCAGCCTATCTGTATCTTGCCATGTCCGCGAGCGCGGACCGCATGGGTTTCAAAGGTGTGGCCAACTGGCTGTTTGTGCAGGCCAGGGAGGAAACAGCGCACGGCACGCACCTTTACCAACATCTTCTGGGGCGGGGCGCAACCCCGTTTTTTGCGGACATCAAAGCGCCCGAGACCGCCTATGCGGGCATCAGGGAAATCTTTGAGAAGGTGCTGGCGCATGAGCGGCACGTCACCGAACTGATCAACGGCATCGCGTCCCTTGCCGTGCGTGAGGACGATCACGCCACATACAACTTTATCATGTGGTATGTGAACGAGCAGGTCGAGGAAGAGGCGAGCGCCGAGGAGATTCTGACCAAGATCCGGTTTGTCGGGGACAAACTCGATCAGTTGTACATCCTGAACACCGAACTGGGCGCGCGCGTGTTCACGGATCCCTTCGCCGCAACGGCGAACTGATACCGATTTGCTTTCAGCAGAAAGCAAATCGGTATGGCGGAGGCGACGCCGCCGCCCGCAAGTTTTTGAAAAATCAGGCTTCGCCTGTTTTTCAAAAACTTCGGCGTCTTGCATTCAAACGCGTTTGAATGCAACTCGACATGAAAAGGCATGCCGGGGTTGAAGCCCGGCGGCCGGGGTTTTGCTTGAGGTTCACACAGTGTCCGCAGGGAGAAGGCATGGCGGGGAGGTTTACGCGCCCGCGCCTGGTGGGGGCGACGGAGAACGGAGAAATTTACGATCATCCGGACCTGCTTATGGTGTGCAGGCGGGGGGACGAGACGGCGTTGCCCGGACCGGAGGAGTTGATGCCGTTGCCGGAGGAGAGCGAGCTGTTTCTTCTGCCCGGCAGGCGCGCCCTGGGTCTGGACCCGGCGCGCGGCGCGCTGTCGGAGACGGAAGACCTGGCTGTGGCGGCCTTTCCGGCGCCGGGGCATACCTTGACGGCGCACCCGGAGTATGCGCGGGACGCCGATGCGCCGGTTCTGCCGCTTTTCGCGTACGGCGCCGTGGGTTTTGCGTCGGGGCGTCTGTATGTGTGCGCGCGGAAGGTGGACGACGACCCGCGTCAGGTTTTCAGAGGAGTGGACACAGAAGTCCTGCGCCGTAAGGCTCTCGACCTGCAGAATCGCTACCCGCGCAACCGGCTGCTGCGCCGTCTGACCGCCGTCTGCGCGCTCACGTACAACTGTCCGGCGGCGCGCAACCTGTGTCTGGGCCGCTATGAGGCTCCGCTGCCGGTGTCGGACAGTTGCAATGCCCGCTGCGTGGGCTGTATTTCCCTGCAGGAAGGGGGAGAAAGCGGGTGTTCAGCGCCGCAGAAGCGCATGACGTTTACTCCGGATGCCGGGGAAATTGTTGAAGTCATGCTGCACCATGCGTCCGCTGAAACAAAAGCGCCGATCTATTCCTTCGGACAGGGCTGTGAAGGTGAACCTCTGCTCAGAAGCGCGTTGATTGCCGATGCGGTGAGGACTTTCCGGGCGCGGGGAGGGCGGGGCACCGTCAACGTCAACAGCAACGCCTCTCTGCCTGACGCCGTCGAGGAAGCGGCGGAAGCGGGAATAACGTCGCTGCGCGTGAGTCTGAACAGTGCGGACCCGGAGGCTTATGCCCGCTATTACCGCCCGTGCGGGTACGGCTTCGGTGATGTGCGCGCCGGGATAGGGAGAGCGAAGGCCGCGGGTCTTTTCGTTTCGCTGAATCTGCTTTTTTTTCCCGGCTTCAGCGACACGGAGGCGGAGTATGCCGCGCTGGCGGATCTGGTGCGGGCTGAACGCGTGGACATGCTGCAACTGCGCAACCTGAATATTGACCCGGACGTATACCATGAACTGATGGGGAATGCCGGACGCGGGCCGGCAATGGGTTTCCCGGCGTACCGCAAGCGGCTGAAAAAGGAATGTCCCGGCCTGCGCATCGGTTACTTCAATCCTTTCCTGGGGTAACGCCCCGGCGTCATCCCCGCGTCGCTTATACTTTTATCTTTAATGCCGTCATTTACTGCCGCGCATCTCAGAAAATAACCCGGCCCTCAAAACTGCCGAATAATCTTTATATTCTTTCGCCGTATCTGTTCGTCCATAATTTGTCATATGAATTCGACGATTACATGCAACAAAATCAATTTTCTTATACTGTAAATGTATTTTGTCCATTTTGGTCAATAGACTGATTATTTCTCCGGTATTAAGGTTCTCGTCAAAAAAGCCGACACGATCAAAGAGAGCTTTACGCATCAGCACCGCGCCGGTGAACAGGCCATAATAGGGTTCTTTTTTGATCGTTGCCGCAATATCTTGTTTTCGTATTTTGCTTAACTCCGGCGATAAAAAATCCCGCACTTTGGCCATGACCAGCCATAGGTCTTCGCCCGCAACAAGTTTGTTATACAGCGTTGATAAAGCGCCTGCATTCATCATATCGTCGTGATCGTGAAACATAACATAATTGCCGTTCGCCGCTCTGATCCCGGTATTTTTGCCGGCAACCTGCCCGCGCCTTGCCTCGTGCCGCATTACACGACAGCCGGCACTCTCCGCAAGGCACGCTGTCTTATCCGTACTGCCGTCGTCCACAACAATGATTTCCACCGGCAGTTTTTGACGCCGTATGCCTGCAACTGCTTCGCTCAAGTAGTTTTCTCCGTTGCGACACGGGATGATGACAGAGATCAACATATTCATAATTACTTATTTATCCTTTATTCATAAATTTCTTTCTTAATTATTGGGATTTTTCCAAAAAGGCTATAGACTTCATTAACTATATTTATATATTTTACATGATGGCGCTGTATATCTGCAACTATTTCAGAAAGATAATTTTATTCGTTGCAGAAGATGATAATGAAGGAAATAAATTTTTGTATTATTCGCATAGTTACTTTGATACAGTAAGTTTAATCAATAACTGTAGCAAATAAAACTGTTCTAAGTTGCACAATTTTATACTTTGGGTTAGCATTAAGTATTATATTTTGCAAAACAATAGGGTCATCCGGCAGATGGTCCGTAGCAATAGCCAGGCGCGGCGCAAATTGCCTTAAAATATTTATTGCTCCTTTCAACATATCACGCTCACCGCCTTGTATATCAGCTTTTATAAAATCTATTTTCAAAATATTATTTTCCTTTACAAACGCATCAAGGCTTGTCGCCTGCAAAGTTTCCAAACAATCCAACAAATTTTCATCCTCCTTGGCTATGCGATTTCCGGCACAATTTTGAAGGGCGATATACTGAACTTCTCCTCCATGATTACTCAGGGCTTTTCTTATTGGATGAATTTTTCCTTCATTCAAGTCGGCTGTTTCGCACAGTAATGCATATGTTGTAGAAGCAGGCTCAAAGGCATATACCGTTGCTCCTTTCGATGCGGCGTAAGCACTAAAATCACCGATCCACGCTCCTGCGTCAATTACAACGTCTCCTTGCTTGACTGTAACGTCGAACTTTCCATCCTTATACCCGCGAGAACCTTCACCCATCCATTGATCGAGCGCTTCAACAACTGCTTTATCATAATTATCATTAAAAAAAGCATGAACAAACAAAGATCTTTGAAAAATTAAACTGAAGACAGGAATACCAGAAACAATATCACCTGGTATTTTGTAGGTCAGCTTGACACCCTTGACATTCAGATATTCGACACCGCTTGAAGTTTTTTGCAGCCATTGATGAAAAAATAGTCCACGTCCGCTTGTAAGACGCACATAGCGAGATGACGCCTCTGAAAAATTCAAAGTTAACAGGAATAAAGCATCGAAAGTTTCTTTATTGAAAGCATTGTTTAATACATCTTGTTGTTTCAGCAGGTCACAAAGCTTATATGCAGCAATAAAAGACTGATTCATGCGAATATCTTCAACTTTTCCGGAAAGATTATTTATTTGTGTATTAATTTGCATATTAATATTATCAATTTTGTTTACCAAGACATGTACTCCAAATAATTTTCTAATAAATTTAATTAC
>JAISMY010000036.1 GCA_031276485.1 Desulfovibrio sp.
CTGATTGAAAATAATCTTTACTTTTTATATCCACAGTAGCATAAAAGGGATGACTTTCATAGCGAATGGAATTACACCATATTGCCTGATTTGTCAGCCTAAAAGTAAATGTTATTTCCAAGAACTTCCTTAGGGAAACTCCGATTAAATGCGGAAAAGGCATCAAGATGGATTCTTCGCCTTCGCTTCGCTGCGGCTCAGAATGACTACGTTTTCGTCATTCTGAGCGTAGCGAAGAATCCATCTTCAGCCTTTCATACCAAGTTGCTTTCAGCATAAAACAAATTGGTATGGCGGAGGCGAAGCCGACGCCCGCAAGTTTTTGAAAAATCAGGCTTCGCCTGTTTTTCAAAAACTTTGGCGTCTTGCATTCAAACTCGTTTGAATGCAACCTGGTATCAAAAGAATAAATCGGCGTTTCCTTAAATATAGATAAAGCAGTTTTTCGAAAATCAGATGCCTGTCAGGGTAATTGAAAAACAACTCCTTACCGTCCTATTCTCAACATGCCTGAAGCGGCATTACCCGTCGACGCCAAGGAACCCGCCGCTTTGATGTTTCCAGAGCCGGGCGTAAACGCCGTCCAGCGCGAGCAGGCTCCGGTGATCGCCTTCTTCGGCGATGCGCCCGCCCTCCACGACGACAAGACGATCCATGGCGGCAATAGTTGAGAGCCGGTGGGCTATGGCGACCACCGTCTTCCCTTCCATAAGACGATACAGGTTTTCCTGGATCGCATTTTCAACCTCCGAGTCCAGAGCGCTGGTCGCTTCATCCAGAAGCAGGATGGGGGCATCCTTGAGCATGACCCTGGCTATGGCTATACGCTGACGCTGTCCTCCGGAAAGCTTGACCCCGCGTTCCCCCACATGGGCGTCATAGCCAGCGCGTCCCGCCCCATCCTCCAGAGCCGTGATGAAGGCGTCGGCCTCGGCCCGCACCGCAGCGGCGCGCATCGCCTCTTCCAATGCCTCCGGCCGGCCGTAGAGGATATTGTCCCGTACCGAACGGTGCAGCAGCGAGGTATCCTGCATGACCATGCCTATGCCCGCGCGCAGGCTTTCCTGCGTGACGGCCGCCACATCCTGCCCGTCGATGAGAATCATGCCCCGCTGCACATCATGAAAACGCAGCAGCAGGCTCACAAGCGTCGATTTTCCGGCTCCTGAGCGTCCCACCAGCCCGATTTTTTCCCCGGAACGGATGTGCAGGGAAAAATCGTCGATGACGGGTTGCGCATGCCGGCCTCCGTAGCTGAACCCGACCTTTTCAAAGCGTATCTCGCCCCGCGTGATGCGCAGGACGCCGGCGTCGGGCCGGTCAGTGACCAGCCGCGGCCGGGAAAGCATCAGCATGCCGTCGTGGACGGAGCCGACATGCTCGAACAGTTGCGTGCTTTCCCACATTATCCAGTGCGACATGCCGTTCAGGCGCAGGCACATGGCCCCCACGGCGGCCAGCGCGCCGACACCGGTCAGATGCCGCGTCCACAGCAGCAATACCGCGCCGCAGGCCCCGACAATAATCAGCATGCTCAGGAGATGATTCACCATTTCAAACAAACTGATGCGGCGCAGCAAAAGCTGCGAGGCTTCCAGAAACCCGCGCATCGCCTTTTGCGCGTATGACGCCTCCTGTCCGGCGTGGGAAAAAAGCTTCACCGTGGCAATATTGGTGTAGGCGTCCGTAATGCGCCCGACGACCTGCGAACGGGCGTCGGCGACCTCCCGCGCGGAAGCGGCCAGTTTCGGCACTATATAGCGCAGGAGCAGCAGATAGGCGGCCAGCCACAGGCCGAAAGGCCAAAGCAGTTCAAGGTCGAAGCTGCCGACGGTCATGGACATGGTTGCGAAGTAGACAACCGCGAACACCATGATGTCGACGAGTATCAGGTAGATATCGCGTACCGCCTGCGAAGTCTGCATGACTTTGGCCGCGATGCGCCCGGCAAATTCATCCTGAAAAAAACTCATGCTCTGCCCCAGCATGAGGCGGTGAAAATGCCAGCGCAGGCGGGCGGGCAAGTTGCCGCCCACCGTCTGCCAGCGTATCAGGCTCTGCAAGCCGACCAACAAAGTACTCCCCACGACGGCAACGCCAAGCAGCAGCAGCTTTTTCCCTTCCTCTTCCCATAGCCGGTCCGGCGCGACAAGGGCCAGACTGTCCACCACGCTGCCGAGAAAGGCGAACAACAGCGCCTCGAAAATGCCCACAAGGGCGGACAGGCAACCTATCCACACAATATGCCGGCGAATGCCCTCGGCCGCGCTCAGGACGAAGGGGAAAAAAGAAGCAGGCGGCACCGGAATGCCGGCTTCCGGAAAAGGGTCGATCTTCTTTTCAAAACGGGAAAACATAACGGGTGATTATTGCTCCACCGAATAAACATTGCCAAACATGAGGGACATGTCTTTTATGCGGAGTGCGCTATTTACGCTAACCGCGGCAAGCTTTAATCGGGGGATCAATACGTTGCGGCCGCTCAACATTCCGCAGGGAAAAGGTTAATGGACCGCGGCTGTGCCGCACGGCAAATCCTCCTGTTTCGGGGAAAGGGCGCACGCCGCCGCAGCGCATGCCGGGGCCGTTTCAGGCATATCCCGCGTGAACGCGGTATGCAGGTCCGCAAACAGGGTGGGGACGCGCCGGTGCATGTCGCGCAGGAGCGGCAGCATGATTTCGCGCATCTGCGGGTGGGCGGCCGGGGCGCAGCGCAGCTCGAAAATATGTCGCCATTCCCGCATGTTGCAGCTTACGACAAGTTCAGTTTTCAAGCTGTTGGGCAGAACGGCCCGCGCCTGCTGCGCCGCCGCCCCGGCGTCACGCAGCGCGAAATAGGCGGTCTCCGCCCGCTGCACGGCATCCAGCCAGAGCATGTAGGCCGGTGAACCTTCCGGCCAGAAACAGGGACGGATGACCGTGATTTCCCTGCCGAAGCGTTTTCCCGAATAATCGGCATAACGCGTGCTTTCCTGGCTGAAAGAAGCGAGGCGGTGGCGCACCAGCTCATGGCTGACGCCCCTGTCGCAGACGATGTGCGCCGCGGCGGAGGCGTGTTCAATGACGCTGAGGTGTCCCGAGCGCACAATTCTGTCCAGGAACGGTGCGGCCGAGTCCTTGCTGATTTTATCCTCGGACTTGTAACAGATGCGGCCCGCAAACTCCAGCCGGCCGAGGATGTCCCGGCCGTCTTCCACGGCAAGGATGCGCGCTGAAGGGGCAACGATTCTCATTCTTCAATTCCGCCGGACTTTGAAAGTTATCTCCCTGCCGGGGGAGTCTCATACCAAGTTGCATTCAAACGAGTTTGAATGCAAGACGCCAAAGTTTTTGAAAAACAGGCAAAGCCTGATTTTTCAAAAACTTGCGGGCGGCGGCTTCGCCTCCGCCATACCAATT
>JAISMY010000033.1 GCA_031276485.1 Desulfovibrio sp.
GGTATAGAAACCATGAACATTATAAGATGGCTATCTATTTTTTCTGCGGCGGGCTGGACCTCTACCCGAGGGCTGCCGGGTGATGAGATGACCCACAAGAAAGTCTGAAGGACCCAAAAAGATACAGTATCTTACTTTCTTTTGCAAGATATTTCAAAATGTTGATCCGTTTTTCAGGGCCGACTAGTGACTAATTGTTAAAGTTACGAGCATAATTTAAGTATGTAACGAGCTATATTAAAACATTATATATTATGTAGAACTATGACAATTAGGCACCAGATACAGAAATACTCTGCATTCCGCCTTCGAATGCAGGACGCCGAAGTTTTTGAAAAACAGGCGAAGCCTGATTTTTTCAAAAACTTGCGGGCGGCGACTTCGCCTCTGCCATACCGGTTTGCTTTCTGCTGAAAGCAAACCGGTATCAGCCGATACCCGCAATGACTACGCTTTTGTCATTCCGAGCATTGCTCCGAAACAGGCTTGAGGTCTTTTGAAACAGTTCGCTTGCCGGGCGTTTCTCCCGTTTCATTCGTTAGCGGATTTAACGCCTTTTTCCTTGAAAAACTTGGCTGCGCCGGGGTGCAGAGGAACCGTGAGGCCGCTGAGGGCGGTCTCCAAGGTGATTTCCCTGGCCTTGGCGTGCGAGGCGTGTACATCCTTGAGGTTGGCGAACATGCCCTTCAGGAAGTTGTAGACCACCTCTTCGGACACCTTGTCGTGCGTGACCAGAACGGCCATAACCGCCGGGGTTTTGGTTTCGGTGTCGATGCCCTTGTAGGTGCCGGCGGGAACGGCGCTCGGCACGAAATAGGGATGAGCCTTGCTCAGTTCGGAGAGCAGGGCGTCGTCAAAACTCAGCAGGGCAATATCCTTGGTTGCGGCCAAATCCATGATCGAGGCGGTGGGGTAGCCCGCGACCACAAACCCGGCGTCAATCTGGTTGTCCTTGAAACGGTTGGTGGTGGCGGCAAAGTCGAGGAAGTCGACCTTCATGTCCTCGTATTTCAGGCCGGCCACCTGGAAAACAGCCTGCACATCGCCTTCCACGCCGGAACCGGGGGCGCCGATGCCGACGCGTTTTCCCTTGAGGTCATTGAGGGTTTTGATGTTGGACGAAGCGGCGGTGATGAGCTGCACATGCTCAGGGTACAGGGAAACGACGGCGCGGATATTATGCAGCGGTTCCTTGAACATCAGCTTGCCGTTGTACGCCCAAAACGCGATGTCGTTCTGCACAAAGGCGATTTCGATTTCGCCTTTGCCGACCAGATTGATGTTGGCCACGGAGGCATTGCCGGTTTCAGCGGTGGCCTGGATGTCGGAGCCGTCGGTAACGGCCTTGGCGATGGCGCCGCCGATGGGGAAATACGTGCCGGCGGTGCCGCCGGTTGCGATGGAGACAAAGTCCTTGGCACAGGCAGGACCGCTGAAACCAAGCGCGGCGGCCGCGACGACCGCGAGAAGCGATAAACTTTTTTTCATGGGAAATTCCTTTATGGTTTGAAATCTCTCCCTTCAGGGAGATTCCCGTTTAACGCCCGGCAGAGCCGGGCAGACCTCTCCGGCAGCCCCTCCCTTCAGGGATGAGGCAATCCACTCATGCCAAGTTGCATTCAAACGAGTTTGAATGCAAGACGCCAAAGTTTTTGAAAAACAGGCAAAGCCTGACTTTTCAAAAACTTGTGGGCGCTGGCTTCGCCTCCGCCATACCAATTTGCTTTCTGCTGAAAGCAAATTGGTATCAGTCGGCGGATTGAGCCGGCTGTGGATTGAAACATGAGGCACCTTCTCCTGTCTGAGTTTACGGTTGTGTGCCCGCAGACGCTTCCCGTTTTGCACGGAGGGTCTGCGTCACATGAATGACGACCAGAATGACCAGGCCGAGAATATCGGTGGCCGTTCCGGGATCCAGAAGCCCCAGCGCGCCGATGAGGGCCGCCGCTCTGAGCCGCAGGGGCAGGGTGGTTCTATAGAACCCTATGCTGCACATGGCCAGCAGAAACACGCCGATAAGCGCGGTGACCACGGCCTGGAGCATAGGCAGAGGCGTGGCGTCGACAAAAAGCAGAATAGGGTTGAACACGTAGATATACGGCACCAGTAAGCCTGCCAGGGCCAGTTTGAATGCGGTTACCCCAGTACGCATCGGGTCGGCCCCGGCAATGCCCGCGCCGGCATAGGCGGCCAGCGCCACAGGCGGGGTGATGTCGGCGGCTATGCCGAAGTAGAAGACGAACATGTAGGCCGCTATGGGTGGCACGCCCAGTTGCAGCAGCGCCGGGGCGGCCATGGCGCTGGTGACGATGAAGTTGGCCGTGGTGGGCAGCCCGGTCCCCAGCAGGATACAGGCGAACATGGTCAGGAGCAGGGTGGGCAGCAGCATGCCCCCGGACAGCGTGATAATGCCGTTTGCAATGCGCAGGGCAAGACCTGTCAGGGTGCCGGTGCCGACGATAAGGCCGACGCAGGCGCAGGCGCAGGCCACGCTGAGGGCGGAACGGGCCCCGCTTTCAAAGGCTTCCGCGAGTTTCCGGGGCGTGAGCCTCGTTTCCCTGTTCAGCCAGGAGAGCGCAATGCAGGTTATAATGCCGTAAAAAGCGGCCATAAGCGGCGTGTAGCCGGTCAGCAGAAAATACACTATCGCGGCCAGCGGAAGAAGCAAAAAACCCCTGGTGCGCAGCAAATAACGGACGCTCGGCAGATGTTCCCGCGCAATACCTTTCAGGCCGAGCCTGCGCGCTTCAAAGTGCACCTGCACCATGACCGCCGTGTAATAGAGCAACGCCGGCACAACGGCGGCAACAGCCACAACGGTGTACGATTCTCCCAGGAACTGAGCCATGATGAACGCGCCCGCGCCCATGACCGGCGGCATGATCTGCCCGCCCGTGGAGGCCACGGCCTCCACTGCGCCCGCGAAGTGGGGCCTGTAGCCCACGCTTTTCATAAGCGGGATGGTGAACATGCCCGTCGTGCAGACGTTGGCCACGGAAGAACCGGAGACCGTGCCCATGAGACCGCTGGCCACCACGGCCACCTTGGCCGGACCGCCCGTGGACCAGCCCGCCAGCGCCAGGGAGAGGTCGATGATGAATTTGCCCATGCCCGTTTTTTCCAGCACGGCGCCGAAAAGAATGAACATGAACACAAAAGTCGAGGAAACCTCAAGAGGGGTGCCGAAAATGCCTTCTGTTCCCAAGTACATATGGTTGATGATGCGCGAGATGCCGAAGCCCCTGTGCTGCATCGCTTCCGGCAGGAACCGGCCGAAACGGCAATACAGCAGCGTAATGACGGCAAGGATGGAGAGCACGGGGTTGGAAATGCGCCGCGTGGCTTCCAGCAGCAGGATAATCAGCAGAAAGCCCATGAACAGGTCCACGTCCGTGGGCAGCCCGGCTCTGGCGGCCAGCCCGGTGTGATTGACGACGAGGTACAGGGTCGCGCAGGCGCAGAGGGCGGCGATGATGAAATCATACCAGGGAATGCCGGCCCTCTTGTCGGAGCTTTGCCTTGTGGGATAAAGCAGAACGGTCAGCACCAGAGCAAAGGCCAGATGCACGGCGCCTTGATTCTGCGCGGGCAGCAGGCCGAAGCCGGAAGTATAGAAGTGAAAGCAGGACATGAGCACCGCAAGTACGGTGATGAGCTTGCTTTGCCTGCCGGAGAGCACACGGAAGCGCGATTCCGTATCAAACTTGCGCATCAGATCGGCAAAGTCGATGTCGCCTTGTTCAGAGCGCGGGATTCCAGTATGACTTTCAGTAAGATCAAAAGCGCCGTTCCCGCCGGATTGCTTCTTTGTTCTTTCTCCGGTCATGGATACTCTACCGGGTTATGACGGATGAACCGTATTTGCGACAGATTTCCAAAAGGGTCATGCGGGTGACGGAAAACTCAAGACGTTGTCCGGCGTGATCCCGGTACAGGGGGATCCAGGCCCCGCGGCCGTAAGCGAATTCGTTGCGCCCTACGTCCTTGTCGCCTACGCGTAAGTTTAACTGCCGCCAGGCGCCTCCTCCTTCCATGACCATCCACGGCGGCGAAGAAACGAAGCGCCCGTTTTGCGGCGCAACGGAAGGCAGCCCGGCATTATGGGAACGCGTCCATTCCTGCCGCTGTCGGATCTGTCCCTGAAGAATGCGGTAGACGTCGATAACGGGAGTAAGTTGCACGGAGTGGATATAGCGGGTACGGTATTCCTGCCCCAAGCCGGCGGGGGCCGAGAACACAACGCCTTCCGGCCCTTTTACTGTGAACGCGTCCATGGGCCAGAAACAAAGGGCCGCCGCCTCCAGAACGGCAAGACACAGGAGCAGCGGCGGCAGGGAAAGGGTTCCGCGCCGCCCGGCGCGGCGCGGGCGTAAAAAATGCGCCGCCGCATCCGGAGCGTGTCCTCCGGCAGGGAGCCGTGAAGCCGTATGTCCGTCCATGTCCTGTTGCATCCGTCTATCCCGGCGCTGCTCGGGTTTGTCCTCGTCCTTGCCGTGACCGTGAGAAGCGCGGCTGAACGGGCGCGCCCCCAAGCGGGCGCGTCCCGGACCGCAAGACGCGGCGGGCGGCGGCGCGCCTGCGCGGGACTCTTCGCCCTGGCCGCGTTTCTGTTCGTTCCGCCCGGAGCGCTTCCCCCCTTGTATGACACAGTATGGGGGGGAGCCGCAAGCGTCGGTCTGCTCGGGGCCGGGCTTATTTTTTTTCAGGCCGCGGAATCCGGGGGCGGGCGGGACTTCCCGCCTGTGCCGCCGCTTCTTTCCGCCTGGGCGGTTCTAGCGGCGACAGGGGCCGTGCTGGCCGTCTATGCCGAACGCCGGGGCTTGCCGGGAGCGAGCCTTTCCTTGGGCACTTTTGCCTCGTTTCCTTTATGGGAACCAACCGGAAACTGGGGTAAAGCGGCACTCGCCTGTTTTTTTCTTGCGCTGGCGCGGGGCGGAGCCGATTTGCGGCGGCCCGCGGCGGAAAGTCTTGCGGGGCAGATTTGGGCGCTCGGCTATGCGGCCCTGACCGTCTGCCTTTTTCTGCCCTGGTCTCCGGCGGATTACGCGTCCGGGCCGTCCCTCGCGCTTGCGGCCGCTGACTTCTGCCTGTTCTGGATGAAGACGGTTTTTTATTTTTTTTTTGCGGCGTTGCCTTTACGGGACGGCTCGGCAGATTGCCCCGGTCGGTTCTCTGGGCCGCGGGCGCAGCCGGAATGTGCGCGGATCTTGTTTTCGCGGCCCCTCCCCCCCCGCTTTGCCCCTGGGGTCTTATGTCATCTAAATGTTAAAATATATCCTCTTCAATTTGATTCCCGCATCATCAGACGAACTGTTATGTAAGAATTTTTAGCTGACACAAGTCACCAGCCACTAGACGGCGCTCGTTTCATAGTCTCCACTGCCCAGACCGATTTTTTCCGCATGGGCAATCTGTCCGCGCCAATCCGTTGTGGGGTGGATGATCTTGAAATGATCCTCGTTTGCGCCCGTCTTGTCGCCGAGTATGCTCCGGCACATGCCGGGAGCGGCATTTACCGCGTCGATGCAGGCTTTGTCCAGGGCAACAGGGTCGAAAGAGGCGAAAATGCCGATATCCGGCACAACGGCGGCATCGTTTTCGGCGTGGCAGTCGCAAAAAGGGGAAACCTGGTTGACGACGCTGATATGGAAGTTGGGCCTGCCGTCCAGCACCGCCTTGGCGTATTCGGCCATTTTTCGGTTCAGGTCGTCGTTGGCCGCCGCTGTGGGGTTGACGACGGCGTTGTAATTGCATACGCCGATGCAGCGCCCGCAGCCTACGCAACGGTTGTGGTCTATGCTCGCCTTTTTATCCTCGCCGAAGGAGACGGCCTGCTGCGCGCAGTACTTGGCGCAGGTGCGGCAGCCTGTACAGTATCTGCTCTTGACGACAGGCTTGCCGTCGCTGTGCATGATCATTTTGCCGGCCCTGCTGCCGGAACCCATGCCGACATTTTTGATTGCCCCGCCGAAGCCCGTCAGTTCATGGCCTTTGAAATGGTTCAGGGAAACAACGATGTCGGCGTCCATGATTGCACGCCCGATCAACGCGCTCTTCAGCAGTACGCCCCCGCGAATCGGGACTTCAATGTCGTCCGTGCCTTTTACGCCGTCGGCGATGATGACGTGACACCCCGTCGTCAGCGGTGAATAGCCGTTTTCGTATGCCGCTTCCATGTGTACCGGACCGTTGTTGCGCCTGCCGACATACAGGGTATTGCTGTCCGTCAGGAAAGGGATGCCGCCGAGAGCCTTGATGCGGTCGGCCACGGTTTTTGCAAAATTCGGCCGCAAAAATGACAGGTTGCCGGGTTCGCCGAAATGAATTTTTACGGCAACAAATTTTTTCTTGAAATCTATATTCTCAATACCTGCCTTGAGCATCAGCCTGTCCAGCTTCTGCAGCAGACTTACGCCTGTGCGGCAGCGCATATCCGTAAAAAAAACCGATGCCTTTGCCATACCTTTTCTCCAGCGTTGTTTCTCCGGCTGCTCTACCGGCTGCTCCAGAGCATTTCAACTTTGAGATTACCCGTCAAGTTCTCTTCAAATTACGCCCGCTTCGGCGCTTAACCGCGCAAATAAATTGCGCTTGCGCCTTCGCGGCGGGCGTCCGCTCCCGCGGCCGCCGGAGCAATTTCAATGCGGAATCGCACTACAGCATTTAACGCTTGCAACAGTTCGCTTGCGGCAGGCTTTGCCCGCCTGCTCCAGTGGTCCCATCCCCTTCACCCCGCGCGCAGCCGGCAAGCATACATAAAAAAAAGCAAAACCTCAATTCCGAAATGCGGGCTGCCGAGCGCTGCGCAGCTTGCCGCCGTTCCCTGTCCCGCCTGCAAATACAACGCTTCTGTCGACAATATGCCGCAGACCGGACTCTGCCGCCTTGATACGCGCGATATATACCGAATACGCTACAAAAAAGTATTTTCTTGAGCGTATAATTTTTTCCTTTTATTATCCGCTGTTGTCGTAAAGCAGACCGCCTGCCCGGTCCCCCGCGCGCCGCGCCGCGGTTTTCAAAAAAATAACATAATAGTTGTTTTATTGCGCTTCGCAACCCGTCCGGCACCGCGGCGCCAATTTATTTATGCGGAATATTTATATATTCTGTTTACGGCACGCTCTTTGCGTGTTTGGTCTGCGATACGCCGGGGAACATTCCGTTCACCGGCACTGAAAGCCGGGAGAACGGGCTATGCGACAAGTGGCTATTTACGGGAAAGGCGGCATCGGAAAATCGACAACTACGCAGAATTTGAATGCCGGCCTCTCCACCATGGGCAAAAACATCATGATCGTCGGCTGCGACCCCAAGGCCGATTCCACCCGCCTTATTCTCGGCGGCCTGGCCCAGACCAGCGTGTTGGACACCCTGCGGGAAGAGGGAGAGGACATTGAGCTTGATCTGGTGCTGAAGGAAGGATTCGGCGGCATCCGTTGCGTGGAGTCGGGCGGTCCGGAACCGGGCGTCGGCTGCGCGGGCCGGGGCATCATCACCTCCATCAATCTTCTGGAGCGCCTGGGCGCGTATACGGACGATCTGGATTACGTGTTTTACGATGTCCTCGGCGACGTGGTGTGCGGCGGTTTCGCCATGCCCATACGCGAAGGCAAGGCGCGGGAGATATATATCGTGTGCAGCGGTGAAATGATGGCGTTGTACGCGGCCAACAACATCTCCAAGGGCATCCGCAAATACGCGAACACGGGCGGAGTGCGCCTCGGCGGACTGATCTGCAACAGCCGCAATGTCGATGGGGAAGCCGAGCTGGTTTCAGCCGTGGCCAAAGAACTCGGTACGCAGATGATACACTTCGTCCCGCGCGACAATATGGTGCAGCGCGCGGAAATCAACAAAAAAACCGTTATCGAATACGCGCCGGACTGCGCCCAGGCGGACGAATACCGCACCCTTGCGCAGAAAATCGACGGAAACGACATGTTCGTCATTCCCTCCCCCATTACCCAGGACCGCCTTGAGGAACTCCTCATGGAACACGGTCTGCACGACGCCTGAGCGCACAATGCGACTCACTTTACGGAGACAGGCATGTTGATGATTCGCGCAATTATCCGCCCGGAAAAAACGAACAGCGTCCTTTCGGAACTGCTGAACGCCGGGTTCCCGGCCGTTACCAGGCTGGACGTCTACGGACGCGGCAAGCAGAAAGGGCTTACGGTCGGCGAAATCCATTACGACGAACTGCCCAAGCAGATGCTTCTGATCGTGGTCGAGGACGCCGACAAGGACGACGTCATAAGCATTGTCATGCGCACCGCCAGGACCGGAGAGGGACACCTCGGCGACGGGCGCATTTTCGTTTCCCCTGTGGAAGCGGCGTATACCGTCAGCACCGGGAAGGCAGGGCTGTGAACGCCCGCGGGCGCGGCAGCGCCGTGGAGGCCTACTTCTGCAACCATTTCAAACCGTAAAGGGATTTCTGATGAAGGAAGTTCTGGCCGTACTGCGCAGCACCAGGGTCAACCATACGAAAAACGCCCTGACGGCCGCGGGGTTTCTCGGCTTCACCTGTACCTCCTGTCTCGGGAGAGGCAAAAAACTCGTGGACCCGAACCTGCTCAAACTGATCATGGAAAGCGGCAACCTGCCCATGACCGCTGCGGGAGAAGCCATGACCGAGGCCACGCGGCTCATTCCCAAACGCATTTTTTCCGTCATCGTTCCGGATGAGCGGGTTCAAGACGCCGTGGACGTCATAATTGCCGTCAACCAGACGCAGAACCCCGGCGACGGCAGGATTTTCATCCTGCCTGTGGCGGAATCGTACAGCGTGCGGATAGGCAATCTTGCGGACGTCATTTAGGGCATTACAGATGTACAAGGAAATTCCATGGACGCTAAAGCCGAAGTATTAAGCCGATACAACGCCAAAGTCTTCAAGAACCGCAAGGATCACATCCTGCGGGTGGACCGCGATGCCGGCTGCGCGCAGGAGATAGCCGCCAACACCCGCGCTCTGCCCGGCATCATGACCAACAGGGGATGCTGCTACGCCGGATGCAAGGGCGTTGTCGTCGGCCCCATCCGCGATGCGGTGACCATTACCCACGGCCCCATAGGCTGCGGCTTCTATACCTGGGGCACGCGGCGCAATAAGGCCAGGGCGGGTGAAGACGGGAAAAATTTCATCCAGTACTGTTTTTCCACGGATATGCAGGAACCGGACATCGTGTTCGGCGGCGACAAGAAACTGCGCCGGGCCATCCGTGAAGCCGTGGAAATTTTTCAGCCCAAAACCGTTTTCATCTGCTCTACCTGCCCGGTCGGCCTCATAGGCGACGACATTCACGCCGTGGCCGCCGAGGCGGAAAAAGAGTTCGGCATCACCTGCACGGCCTTTTCCTGCGAGGGGTACAAGGGCGTCAGCCAAAGCGCCGGGCATCATATCGCCAACAACGGCCTGATGAAACGCATCATCGGCAGCAACGACACGCCTCCGGCCGCGAAATTCGCAGTCAACCTTCTGGGTGAATACAATATCGGCGGCGACGGCTGGGAGGTGGAACGCATCCTCAAGCGCGTCGGTTACGAAATAGTTTCCGTTTTTACCGGAGACGGCAATATTGAAGGCATTTCACGCTCCCATCTTTCCGATTTGAATCTTGTGCAGTGCCATCGTTCCATCAATTATGTGGCGGAAATGATGAAAAGCGCCTACGGCATGGACTGGCTCAAGGTCAATTTTGTAGGGTTGGACGCGATTTGCTCTTCCCTGCGCGGCATGGCGGAATATTTCAACGACGATGCGCTGAAGCGGCGCACGGAAGAAGTCATTGCCGATGAACTCGCGGCCGTGGCCGAGGATACGGCCTTTCTCAAAAGCAGGCTGGAGGGCAAAACCGCGGCGCTCTTTGTGGGCGGCAGCCGCTCGCACCATTACCAGGCCCTGCTGCAGGAATTCGGGGTGCGCACGGTACTCGCCGGCTATGAATTCGCCCACCGCGACGATTACGAAGGGCGCTCCGTCATTCCCGACATCAAGGAAGACGCCGACGGCAAAAATATCGAACACCTTGATGTGGAAAAAGATCCGGCGCGCTACAGGGTCTTCCTGAGCCCCGAACGTTACGCCGAACTGAAACAGCGCATCGACCTTGAGGAATACAGGGGCATGATCCGCGACATGCCGGACGGCTCCTACGTCGTCGACGACCTCAACCATTTCGAAACCGAAGCGTTTACCGCGCTGCTCAAGCCGGACATCTTCTTCTCCGGCATAAAAGACAAGTATGTGCTGCAGAAAGGCGGCACACTGTCGCGTCAACTGCACAGTTACGACTACAGCGGTCCTTATGCCGGTTTCCGCGGAGCGGTTCTTTTCGGCCGCGACCTGGTTATGGGCCTGTACGCGCCGGCCCGGCGCATGGTCGTCCCGCCCTGGAAAAAGCAGGCCGCGGGAGCGCAGGCAAAAGGAGACCTTCCCCATGCTTGACCTGACTCCCAAAACCGTCAGTGAGCGCAGCGCCCTGCGCATAAACCCCTGCAAGACCTGTCAACCCGTGGGCGCGCTCTACGCGGCCCTCGGCGTGCACCGCTGCATGCCGCACAGTCACGGCAGCCAGGGCTGTGTTTCCTATCACCGCACGTTCCTGACCCGCCATTTCAAAGAACCGGCCGTAGCGACCTCCAGTTCGTTCACGGAAGGGGCCTCGGTTTTCGGCGGCGGACCCAATCTGCGCGCCGCTGTCAAAAATATTTTCGACATCTATGATCCCGACATCATCGCCGTGCATACTACCTGTTTGTCGGAAACCATAGGCGACGACCTGAACGCCTGTATTCAGGACATCTCCGTACCGGACGGCAAAATCGTAGTGCATGCGAATACGCCGAGTTATGTAGGTTCGCACGTTACCGGCTACGCCAATATGCTCTCCGGATTTATCCGCTGTCTTGCCGATCCGCGCGCCGCAAAAAACGACAGAACGGCTGTTTTTCCCGGCTTCGTCAACCCCGGCGACATCAGGGAACTCAAGCGCATACTCTCCCTGACGGGTTTGCCGTCAATCATGTTCCCCGATCAGAGCGGCGTTATGGACGCCCCCATGACCAACACCTACGTCATGTATCCCCAGGGCGGCACGCCGCTTGACGACATCCGCGCTCTGGGCGGCTGCGCGCGGGTGTTGGCCCTGGGCGGCTTCGCCTGCGCTGAACCGGCCGATGTGCTGGACAAGAAATGCAAGGTTCCCTGCGCCGTGCTGCCCATGCCGGTCGGCGTGGGCGCAACTGACGCCTTCGTTACGGCGGCGGCCGAAGGCGCGGGCCGCGCCGTACCCGAAGAGCTTGAGGACGAACGCGGCAGGCTGCTGGACCTCATGCTGGACGCCAATCCCTATTTTTACAACAAAAGCGTTGCCGTGTACGGGGATCCGGATACGGTTGCCGGGCTTGTCGCCTTTATTCTGGAACTCGGCATGCGCCCCCGCTATGTCGTCACGGGTACGCCCGGCGAGGCGTTTACCCGCCGGATCACCGCCCTGCTGCAAGAATACGATACGGGAAACTGCACGGTCAAGGCTGCCGCGGACCTCTTTGAACTGCATCAGTGGATCAAAAACGAGCCGGTGGACCTGCTTCTGGGCACGTCCTACGGCAAACAGATCGCCAAGGCCGAAGACATCCCTCTGGTGCGCGCCGGCTTCCCCGTTCTGGATCGCTACGGGCATAGCTATCTGCCCATAGTCGGCTATCAGGGCGGCATACGGCTTGCGAAAATGATTGCCGACGCCCTGATGGACAGGCAGGACCGCGACTGCGCGGATGAAGACCTCGAAGTCGTGATGTAGAGCATTTCATACTTGATACCAAGTTGCATTCAAACAAGTTTGAATGCAAGACGCCAAAGTTTTTTGAAAAACAGATAAAGCCTGATTTTTCAAAAACTTGCGGGCGGCGGCTTCGCCTCCGCCATACCAGTTTGCTTTCTGCTGAAAGCAAACTGGTATGAAATGCTCCGCAAGGCTTTGCGGCGCAAATCCTTGCCGCGAAACGGGTGCAGGCGGGCAAAGCCTGCCGTAAGCGAACTGTTTCAAGCGTTAAATGCTGTAGACTGCGCGTTGCGCGGAGTACAAGATGTACGCTTACGTGTTGGAAGAACGGAAAGATTCCATACGGGTCGTATCCGACGGCGCGCCGATCCGTTGCGGGGCGGACAGCGTGTCCGGAGCCGTGAGCCAGCGGGCCTGTGTCTACAGCGGCGCGCGCGTTGTGCTGAACCCCATAACCGACGCCTTCCACATCGTCCACGGCCCCATCGGCTGCGCCGCCTATACCTGGGACATCAGGGGCAGCCTGAGCAGCGGCTCGGAACTGTACCGCAACAGTTTTTCCACCGATTTGCAGGAAAAGGACGTGGTCTTCGGAGGCGCGGAAAAGTTGGCCGCGGCTGTCGACGAGGTTATGCGGGAGTATGCGCCCGCGCTTATTTTCATTTACTGCACCTGCATCGTCGGGGTTATCGGCGATGACGTCGAGGCCGTGTGCCGCAACGCGGAACGCAAATACGGCAACAGGGTCGTGGCCGTGAAGTCCCCCGGTTTTTCCGGCAACAAGGCTGTCGGCTACCGTCTGGCGGGGGAAGCGCTGATGCAGCTTCTCACGCCGTACGGACATCTGCCGAAAGGTGACGGCGTCAACATCCTGGGCGACTACAACCTCGCCGGCGAGATGTGGATCATCAAGCAGTACATGCGGGAAATCGGCCTGCCGGTCGTTTCGACCTTCACGGGCGACTCCTCGTACGCAAGCCTGATCCGGGCGCCGTCCGCGCGCCTGAATATTGTCCAGTGCGCGGGTTCCATGGTCCATCTCGCGCAGCGCATGGAAAAGGAATTCGGCATCCCCTGGATAAAGGCGAGCTTTTTCGGTGTGGAAGATACCGGGGCAGCCGTACGCCGGGCGGCCGACCTGGCGGGGACGGCGGAAACGCGGCGCCGGGCCGCGGAATTTACCAGGCGGGAATCCGAACGGACGGAGCGGCTCCTCGAACCCTGCAGGGCGCGGCTCGCGGGCAAAAAAGCGGCCGTTTTCGTCGGCGGAGGCTTCAAGGCCGTTTCTCTCGTGCGCCAGTTCCGGGAACTGGGCATGGAAACCGTACTGGTCGGCACGCAGAACGGCAGGCCGGAGGAATACGAAGTGCTCGGCCGTCTGGCCGCTCCGGGCACGGTCATCCTGGACGACGCCAACCCCGCGGAACTGGAACGCTTTCTACGCGAAAAAGGCGCGGACATCCTGGTGGGCGGAGTCAAGGAACGGCCCCTGGCCTACAAGCTGGGCATCGCCTTTTGCGACCACAACCACGAACGCAAACACGCGCTGGCGGGCTATGAAGGCGCAAAAAACTTCGCGGAAGAAGTGAATCTTTCCGTCAACAGTCCCGTCTGGCGCCATGTACGGGCAGGACAGGGGCATTAAGGAATTTCAGATGAGTTCGCGCATCGTCAACCTGAACACCAACCCCTGCAAGATGTGCATGCCCCTCGGCGCCGTCAACGCCTTTTACGGCATCGCGCGCTGCATGAGCCTGCTGCACGGCTCCCAGGGGTGCAGCACCTACATCCGCCGGCACATGGCCACTCATTACAATGAGCCTGTGGATATAGCCTCCTCTTCGCTCACCGAGGAAGGCACGGTGTTCGGCGGCGAACGCAACCTGATCCGGGGGCTGGACAATCTGATCGCCCTCTATCGTCCCGAAGTCGTAGCCGTTGCGACGACCTGCCTGGCCGAAACCATAGGCGAGGACGTGCCGGCCGTCATCCGCGGCTATTACGAAAGCCGGCCCGACTGCCGGACGACGATCATCACCGTGAATTCCGCCGGCTATTCGGGCACGCGCTACGAAGGCTGGTTTCGCGCCCTGCACGCCCTTGTCTCCCAGACGGCCATGGATCCCTCCCCCCATGCGGGCGTTAACGTCGTTACCGGCCCGATCAGCCCCGCGGACACCCGCGCCCTGAAACGGCTGCTGCGCGGCGCGGGCCTCGCCTTTACGCTCCTGCCGGATATTTCCGACAACCTGGACGGGGGTTACGGCACGGCGTACAGCCGTCTGCCGGAGGGCGGCACAGCCCTCGCGGCCGCAGCCGGCATGGCCGGCGCCCGCGCCACGCTGGAACTCGCGACCTTCGTTTCTGAAGAAACCTCGCCCGGCCGCCTGCTTGAACAACGTTACGGTGTGCCCCTGTTCCGCCTCAACATGCCCGTCGGCTTGCGCGACACGGACGCCTTTCTCGCCGCCCTGGAGGAACTCGGCGGCGCAGTTCCCCCCGAAGAACGCGAAGAGCGCGCCCGTTACCTGGACGCCATGGTCGACGCGCACAAGCACAATGCCCTCGGGCGGGCCGCCGTCTTCGGCGAACCGGATCTCGTCTACGGCCTGGCCCGCCTGTGCTGTGAAAACGGTCTGCTGCCCGCCGTCGCTGCCGGAGGCGCCGACTGTCCCGCCCTCAAAACGGCCCTGGAAGAAGAAATCCGGACTGTTGCGGAAAATACTCCGTCCGCGCGCTTCAGCGTCCTGAATTTTGCCGACTTCGACGACATCGAAGCGGCCGCCGCGGAAAACGGCGTCAATCTGCTCATCGGCAGTTCCGACGGACGCCGCGCGGCGCACAAGCTCAACATCCCCCTGGTGCGCTGCGCTTTTCCGGTGCATGATTATCTCGGCGGACAGCGGATCCGCATCCTCGGCTATGCCGGCGCAATGCGGCTGCTCGACGCCTTTGCCAACGCCCTGATCGGCAGCCGGGAAGCCTCCTTCCGCACGAAAATTCACAGCCGTCATTTCGGCGGCGAAACCTCCGGGGTTTGTCCGGAACGTTCCGTGACGGGCTGCGCGGAACCCGCCTTCCCCGACGCCCGCTCAGAAACATTACGCGCCGTTCCGGAAAAAAAAGACGGAGAACCCGGTCTGTCCGTGATACCCGCCGCCGCGCGCTCCATTGCCGGCAAACAACACCGGGCGGCCGTGAACAACGCCGACAGAAGCGCCGCGCATCCCTGTTTTTCGGCAAGCGCGGCGCGGACCTGCGCGCGCATTCATCTGCCCGTGGCTCCGGACTGCAATATCGTCTGCAATTACTGCGTACGCGGTTTTTCCTGTCCCAACGAAAGCCGGCCGGGGGTGACGGCGGCGGTGCTGACGCCTCAGGAAGCCCTGAAACGTTTCCTGCTCGTCAGGGAACGCATGCCCGCCCTGACGGTGGCGGGCATAGCCGGGCCGGGCGACGCCCTGGCAAATTTCGCGGCTACGGCGGAAACCTTGAGGCTCATTCGCCGTGCGGATCCGGACATCACCTTCTGCCTGTCCACCAACGGCCTGCTTCTGCCCCTGCATGCCGCGCAACTGGCCGATCTGGGGGTGAGCCATGTCACCGTCACGGTCAATGCCGTGGACCCGGCCGTAGGCGCGCGCATCTACAGCCGGGCGACATACATGGGCATGAGCTTCAGGGGCGAGGCGGCGGCGGCGATGCTGATGTCCAATCAGCTTGCCGGACTGCGGATGCTGACGGACGCCGGAGTCGTCTGCAAGGTGAACGTAGTGCTCATCAAGGACATAAACGAGAGCCATGCCGAAGACGTGGTGCGCGCGGTCAAGTCCGCCGGAGCGTCCGTCACCAACATCATGCAGATGATTCCCGTGCGGGGCAGCGCTTTTGAACACCTGCCCATGATCAGCAACAGGGAACATGCGGCCCTGCGCAAGCGTTGCGAAAGACTGCTGCCGCAGATGCACCATTGCCGGCAGTGCCGGGCGGACGCCGCCGGTCTGTTGGATGACGATCAGTCTTATAAGTTGAAGGAATTTCTCCCGTCTGCCGGCGAAACGTTTCCGCATCCGTCCGGCAACGCGGATTCCCGCAATTTGCGGGAACTTCTCCCGCCGGTCGGCCTTGCGCCGGGCGCCGATCTCGGAGCGGATGCGGAACGCGCGGCTGTGAAAGTCGCCGTCGCCTCGCACAGCGGGATCGTGGTGGACCGGCATTTCGGCGCCGCCGGACAGTTCCACATTTATGAAAGCGACGGTTTGAATACGCGCTTGCTGGAAACGCGCCGGGTGGGAGGGGACAACCCCGGTTGCGGCATGTGCGGCGGGAGACCGCTGCCGGAAGGCCCGGAAGAGGCGGAACGGGGCGGCGACAGGATAACCCGCGCGCTCGACGCCGTTGCCGACTGCAACATCGTAGTGGTCATGCGCATCGGCGATGCGCCGTCGAGACGGCTTGCGGAACGCGGCATCGCCGTATTCACCACCTATGACGGCATAGACAAGGCGGTCGCGGACGCCGTCCGCTGCCGCCGGAACCGTGTCGACGCGGAACACCCCTGTGATGCGGAAACGGTATAATGCCGGTTTTCCATAACCTGCATGACCCGGTTGCGCTTTGTAATACCAAGTTGGCGTCAACAGGCAGTTATTTTATAAAAATATGCTAAATTTATCAGTATAATACGATGTATATTTCATCGAATTTACACTGTATTGGTTGCAACTTGGTATAAACCATAAGGTTACGCCGCATGATGATTACGGACGTCACCCTAGCCTGCCTGCGGAAGTGCGGACGCGCCGCGGGACCTCTGCAAACCGCGCGGTGGCGGGACCTGCTGCGCGGCATCGGCGTGGACAAGGTCGAAGACCTGCCTGACCCCGGCGCGATCAAGCCGGTGTATTGCGAAAGCGTCGCGGACTGCTGCCCCTCGGAACTCGCCGCGCTTCACGGGCAAGGCCCGGCGGCGTACGGAACCGGAGGGAGATTGCGGCATGCGTCCTCACGCCGCCTGCGTCTTTTCGGCCTGGACGATGCCCTGCTGCGCGAGGATTTCCTCATCTTCCAGGCCGGGTTGCGGCAAAGCGGGATCCCTGTTGAGCCTGCCTTCGGCAACACGTTCGGTTGCGCGACTGCTTTGAGCCTGACCTGGCTCACCGAAGGCGGCGAACATCTGGCATGTTCCTTTGCGGGTATCGGCAACCTCGCCCCGCTGGAAGAAATCCTCACGGCCCTGCATCTTTTCGAAGCAAGGAAATTTGCCGGCCTGCACCTCCTGCCCCGGGCGCGCGCCCTTTTCGCGCGTCTCGGCGGTGCCGCGCACGCACCCACTGGGGAGACCAAGGCCGTGATCGGTCCTCTCCTGTTTGCCGTGGAAGCCGGCGTCCATGTGGACGGGTTGTCCAAGGACGCCGCGCTTTATGAACCGTTTGCCCCGGAGTTGGTCGGCGCGCGGCGGTACATCCTGCTCGGCGCGCATTCCGGGCGCAGTTCGGCGCGTCTGTGGTGCGCCGCGGCCGGCCTGCCCTGCGGGGAAGGCCGGGACGCCGATCTGGCGCGGGCCGTACGTGCTCTGAGCCGCGAACGCGGCCGTTGCCTGCGCGACGATGAATTTTTTGCCTTGTACAAGCGTGTCTGCCGGGAGAGCGATGCGTCCGCTGACTGTGCTTGACGTGACGCTCCGCGACGGCGGGCAGGCCCCCGGCTATGTCTTTTCGCGGGAAGCGAAGGTCCGCCTGGCGCGTTTGCTGGTCGCCGCCGGCGTGCGCCGGCTGGAAGCCGGCGTTCCCTGCATGGGCAGGGAAGAACAGGAGGACATCCGCGCCGTGAAAGATGCCTGTCCCACGGCCCTTGTTTCGAGTTGGAACAGGGCGCGGCGCGTGGATATCGCAGCGGCCCGCGATTGCGGAGCGGACATTGCGCACGTCTGCATGCCTGTTTCCGAACTCCATATCCGTAAAAAACTGGAGCTGGATCCGGAAGAAGCCCTGGACGGCTATCTGGAATGCGCCGCATGGGCGCGCGCCCGAGGCGTTGTCGTCAGCGCGGGTTTTGAGGACGCCTCGCGGGCCGATGCGGGCTTCATGCTCCGTCTTGCGCGCGCTCTGGCGGCGGAAGGCGTGCGCAGGATACGGATCAGCGATACGGTGGGAGTGCTGACGCCGCTGCGGACCATCGCCCTGGCGCGTCTGCTCGCTCCTGTCGTTCCCGAACTGGAAATCCATACCCACAACGACCTGGGCATGGCCGAGGCCAATGCGCTGTGCGCCGCCGTGGCCGGCGCGAGCTGTGTGAACACGACGCTTTCGGGTATCGGCGAGCGGGCGGGAAATTGCGGTATGGCGCGTTTTGTGCGTCTTGCCGCGCGGTCCGGCCTGTTCGACCTCGGCATTGACGAGGAAGACGCCGCGCGCGCGGAGCGCGAGGCCGCTCCTCTTCTGCGCCGCGACAAGGCGATGTTTACAGGACAAGCGCTGTTGCACGGTTGGGCCGGGGCGACCGCGGAGAGAGCATGGAATACGCAGCAGTTGCCGTTGTGACCGACGGGCAAGGCAAGCTCGCGCGTTTTGCCGACGGCGCGTCCGCCTGGGTGTACCGCAGGGAAAACAACGCGTGGCGTTGTTCCGGGGAGGTCCCCCTGCACATGGAGAGGACGCCGGTTTCGGACGCCGCAACGCAGGCCGGGCTGCGCGACAGGTTGCGCGACTTTATCGCCGCGCTCGGCGACACCCGCATTTTGATTGCCGTCTCCATAAGCGGCATCGCCTATACCGTTCTGGATCAGCGCGGTTTCATTCTCTGCGAGATGGACGATTTCGATCCGGAATGCCTTGATGCGCTGACGGAAGCTCTCAATACCGGTACTGACGCGCCCGCGCTGCCGGACCGGCCGATGCCGGCAGGCGAGCCGGGCGTCTACGTCTGTGATCTGGCGCTGCTGCTGCGGGAGTATCCGGAACTGTCTTCGAAAAAAATTCTGCTCCCCTTTCTGGCCGAAAGCGTTTTTACGGAATTGCGCGTCCTCTGCGGCCATGTGCCGCCCTGGCTGCCGCCGGAACTGCAGCGGCGGGGGTTCACCTGCAAGGGGCCGCAACCCGCGGACGGCAAACTGCTCCTGCGCGTTTACCCGCCCGCGCCGTGAAAAGCTGCCGGGGAGGCAGCAATTCTAATTTTAGACTTTTTTGAAAAAATTTTCCCACCTGAGCCGATTGTACCGAAGAAAAAAATCCATTATTCCCACAGAATCGGCTTTTTGTCCCGCCGGACAATGCTGCAAAACCACAGCCAGGGCCATAATGAGAACTGCTGCCGGGGAGGAGAGGGACTTGCGCAGGAGGCGGTGAAGATATACCCTTGACATCATCCCCCGCCTAATTCCCCATAAAGGAATTTCTGATGAAAAATAAACTGGTTGCCGTTCTGTTGCCGTTCCTGCTGCTCTGCGCGGCGGCCTTGCCGGCAGCGGGCGCCGTTGCGCCGGAAAGCATCGGAGGCCCCGGATTTTCAAAGGTTGATGCGGCCCTTGACCAAGCCGTTCAGGAACGTCGTCTGGTCGGCGCCGTACTCATGGCGGCGCGCGACGGCAAAACAGTGTACGCGCGGGCCGTCGGGTTTGCCGACAGGGAAAATGCGACGCCGATGCGCCTGGATACGGTTTTCCGGCTGGCGTCCACAAGCAAGGCGTTCACGGCGATGGCCGCCGCCGCGCTCATCAGCCGGGGCAAGCTCGCCCTGGACGACCCGGTGAGCAAGGTGTTGCCGTATTTTACTCCGCCGCTGCCCGACGGCGGCAAAGCGGAGATACGCATCGTCCACCTGCTTTCACACACGGCCGGCCTTGATTACGGTTTCTTTCAGGGGGCGGACGGACCCTACCGGCGCGCGGGCGTTTCCGACGGCCTGGATCTCACTCCGCTGACCCTTGAAGAAAACCTCAAACGCCTCGCCTCTGTGCCGCTGCTCTTTACGCCGGGCGCGCAATGGCGTTATTCGCTTGCGACGGACGTGCTGGGCGGCGTTGTCGCGGCGGTCCACGGCGCGTCCCTCGACGTTGCCGTGCGCGAGCTGGTCTGCGAACCCCTGGGGCTTGAGTCGACCGCTTTTTTCGTTTCCCGCGACGCGGTTATGCCTGCGAAACCGTACTACAACGCCTTGCCTGAACCGTTGCCCATGCGCCCGCTTGACCAGGAGGTGCGGATGGGAGTGTTCTCGCTGCATTTTTCCCCGGACAGGGCCTTTCACCCGGAGGCGTTTCCTTCCGGCGGCGCGGGCATGCTGAGTACGGCGGCCGATGTGCTGCGTCTTCTGGAAGCGATACGCAACGACGGCGCGCCTGTTGCCGCACCGGACGTCCTGCGGGAGATGAAAAAGCCGTTTACCGCGCCGAACGCGATTGCGCCTGGTTCGGCGCACGCCTTGGGCTGGTCGGTCATTACCGACCGCGCCAGGCTCTTTACGCCGCAAGCGAACGGTACGCTGGGCTGGGGCGGCGTCTACGGCTCAATGTGGTTTGTAGACCCGCAGAACAAACTTTCCGTGGTCCTGCTGACGAATACCACCTTTGAGGGGACGATCGGCAAGGCGGTGCTGGACGTGCGGAACGCGCTGTATGACGTTCCTGTCAAACCTTGCCGATATCCGCGTTAATCGAGGATTCTTCGCTTCGCTCAGAATGACCTTTCCCTGTGCGCCGGCTTGAAAGTAGCTGAACATAGTACGTAATCAGGATAGTATAAAACCACGCGAGGCAGGGAAAGCCGCGACCTGTACGCAGACTCGGGCCGACCTGCCGGAAGACAGCGCGAAAGGAGTCGTCCATGGCCGGCCGGAAAACGCCGCAACAGGCGGAATTTCCGCTGAACCGCGCCTTTACCTTTGTCGAATCCGGCCCGGTTCTGCTGATTTCCACGCATCACAAGGGCAAGAATAACCTGATGACCGTCAGTTGCCATGCGTCAATGGGCTTTGAGCCGACGCTGGGCATCTGCCTCGGCCCCTGGAATTTCAGTTATACCGCGCTTATTGAAAGCGGCGCATGCGTTGTCGCCGTTCCCCCGGCCGCGCTTATGCGACAGGTCGTCGATATCGGAAACTGCTCCGGGGAAACGCTGGACAAGTTCGCGCGCTTCGGGCTGACCCCGCAATGCGCACGCGAGGTCGAAGCGCCGCTGGTGGCGGAATGCCTCTACAATCTTGAATGTCGGGTCGTAAACCGGACGCTTGCCGAAGACTACAATTTTTTCGTCCTGCGCGGCGCGCGCGCGTGGCACAACCCCGCGCCCGAGGATACGCGCGCCTTCCACGCCGTCGGAGACGGCACGTTCATTATCGACGGCGAGGTCGTCAACCTGCGGCATGCCATGACAAAATGGCAGGACTGCATCTGATACCAATTTGCTTTCAGCAGAAAGCAAATTGGTATGGCGGAGGCGAAGTCAACGCCCGCAAGTTTTTGAAAAATCAGGCTTCGCCTGTTTTTCAAAAACTTTGGCGTCTTGCATTCAAGGGGATATTTCCTCAAGTCCCGACGTTCCGGCCGGTTACTTTTTTGCGTGGCGGATTGTGGTCCCTGAAAAGAGAGGTAGCAGGCCATAAATGACAGCAATTCTAATTTTAGACTTTTTTGAAAAAATTTTCCCACCTGAGCCGATTATACCGAAGAAAAAAGTCCATTATTCCCACAGAATCGGCTTTTTGTCCCGCCGGACAATGCTGCAAAACCACAGCCAGGGCCATAATGAGAACTGCTGATGGGACTGGAATTTCCTTGCCTTTTTGCCTTTCCCGCTCCATACTCTCCCCGGCGGCCGGGCAAGCCGCGTCAGTCCTCGTCAGTCTGCGGAGAGGCAGTGAGACCTGCGGGAACAGGCGGTTGGTTCGCAGCCGCAAAATTCCCCACTGCGGGAATTTGCAAGCGAAAACCAGACTTTGTTCCTCCGGGCAGTCTCGTCGAAGCAGGCAGGGATGCCGCGCAAGCGGCCTCCGCCGGAATCCCCGCACTTTAGGGAGGGGAGAATGCCGACCTGACTCGGTTACCTGCGTAACCGGCGCTGTTGCAACCCGCGTATAAGAATGTTTCAATCCATATCCGGCGCCGTCCGTCGCATGACTTAGCCCTCTCGGCGGACAGGAGCCGAGCGGATTGCCCCTCCCTGGAGGGAGAGCTTTCAAACAATAAAGGAATTTCCGATGAGCAAAGAAACGCGAAGCTTCCCCGGCGCGAGCATGACCCCGGAAGGCATGCTGTACAACGGCGCCCTGTTTCAGCCGGTGACGGAACAATGCGCCGGATGCTCCCGCATCCGCGACTTCGAAGATGCCCGGTACTGTTCGAGTTACCCAAGGCCGGCGGCCAAATGGTCCATGGGAACCTGCAACTTTTCCACGCATACCCGCGTTGCCGCGGCTGTGCAGGCCAAAGTGAACCCGCTCAAGGCCTCCAAGCGCGCCGCCAAGGGCGGGCGGTAAATATTCAACCGCCCGGCCTGCGCATGCCCGCCCGTTTACTCTCCCTCCTTGACGACAGGCGCGGGCGCGTCATTGACCTCCAACGCGAACTGACCTCCAGGCCGGCCGTGGGTCCGGACAACAACGGGCCGGGCGAAGCGGACAGAGCGGATTGGCTGGAGCAGGAAATGGCGCGCGCCGGGCTCGAACGGATCCGGCGCCATGACTGCCCCGACCCGCGTTGCCCGCGCGGTTTCCGCCCCAACCTTTCGGCCCGCGTACAGGGAAAACGCGATCAAACCCTCTGGCTGATCGCGCACTTGGATATCGTACCGCCGGGAGACGAGACGCTCTGGCATCACCCGCCCTACGCCCTGCGCGTGGAAGGCGACTACGTCTACGGACGCGGCGTCGAGGACAACCAGCAGGCCGTGATCACCGGACTGCTGGCCGCCGAGGCGCTGCTTGCCGGCGGGGCGACCCCCGACCTGTCGCTGGGCCTGCTTTTCGTTGCCGACGAGGAAACAGGCATGAGCTTCGGACTGCCGCATGTCCTGGACTGCGCGCCGGAACTCTTCGGTCCGCACGACCTGTTTCTGGTGCCGGACATCGGCAACAGCGCCGGCGATATGGTGGAAACGGCGGAAAAAAGCCGGCTCTGGCTGAAAATAACCGTCAACGGCAAACAATGCCACGCCTCCTCCCCGCAGAACGGCGTTAATTCCCTGCGCGCCGCCGCCGCCTGCGTCCTGGCCATGGAACACCTGGAAAGCGCCTTTCCCGACCGCGACCCCCTGTACTCCCCGCCCTGCTCCACCTTTGTGCCGACCAAAAAAGAAGCCAACGTGGAAAACGTCAACACCATGCCGGGCAAGGACGTCTTCTATCTGGACTGCCGCGTTCTGCCGGGCCGGGATCTTGCGGCGGTGGAAACGAAGGTCCGCGCTCTGGCGCAGGAGGCGGCCGGCCGCTATGGGGCAACGGCGGAAGTGGAGCGGATATGCGGCGAACAGGCGCCGGCGGCGACACCCGCCGATGCCCCCGTCGTGCGCAGACTGCTGGACGCCCTGCGCAGGCACCGGGGCATTGCAGGCAAACTCTGCGGAACAGGCGGACAAACCCTCGCCCTGTGCCTGCGCCGCCGCGGACTGCACGCCGCCGCATGGGCAACCTTGCCGTCCAACGCCCACGCTCCGGACGAAAAATCGGACATCCGCGCAACCATAGCCGATGCCGGCACCGTGCTGACCATGCTGTTCGACGCCTGACGGCAAATTTATCATTGAAGTTTACAGGCCGGAACGATACACTGGAGCAAAGCGGGTCCGTCGCCCGGACGCGGACACGCGGACTAAACTTCGCCCTGAACCGCACCGCCGGCAGCCTGCCGGATAAGGACACTACTTCTAAGGAAACGCTGATTCAATGCGGAAAAGGCAAAAGACGTCAAGCCGGCTTCTTCGCCCGACGAAGCATGTTCGGCCTTTCGTCCTGCTCAGGCCGAGGCTCGGAATGACCACGCTTTTGTCGTTCTGAGCGCGGCGAAGAATCCGCCCCCCATGCAGTTCAAAGAATAAAGCAGCGTTTCCCGGCGTCCGCATGACCTCCGACCGTTCCGGATCTGCCGATGACCCTGACGGACATACAACATTTTTTTTCTCTTCCGCCGCTGAACCCGGAGGGCATCCGCGTCTGGCTGCTGACCGTCGGCGTCTCCGTACTGGCCGTCGCCGTCATTTTCGTCATCAAGCTGGTGGTGAACTACCGCACCCGGCTCCGCCCCGGCGGGTTCATCGACGATGAAAAGACGATACGCAACATTCTGAGCGCGGCCTTCGACCAGCGCGCGGTCTTTGAGGTGCAGGTCAAAACGGCAGGAGGACAGCGCAGGCCGACCCTGAGCTGCGCCGCCGACCACCTCGGGGCCTCCGCGGTTTCACTGGAATTGAACGGCTTGAAAAGTTTGTCCGAAAAATGGATAGGGCGCGACATCGCGGTCTTTTTCCGCATCAAGGTCAACAAGGAAGTTGTTTTTTACACCTTTTCCTCCACCATTACGGGCATCAGGCAGCAGCCTCCCGGCGCCTGCTACATTTCCCTGCCTCTGCCCAAATCACTTGAAAACAAGCAAAAACGCGCCTTTCTGCGCATCGCGCCCCCCCCCTCCTGCCTTTTGGGCAGCGCGATCTGGCACAGCACAAGCATGCCCACGGCGGACAGGCTCCACGATATTTCCCTGTGGCCGACCCCCAGCCTGCTGTACATTCCCGGCATCACCGAACAGTTCGTGATCGTGGACCTCTCGGCAGGCGGCGCGCGCCTCGGGCTGTCCTCCAGCATCATGCACGAACTGCGCCTGCAGTTCAACGCCATTGAACAGCTTATCCTGATGGTGGACCTTCTGGATCCGGAAAGCGGCAAACGCCTGCGCCTGTGGCTGCACAGCCGCATCCAGAGCGTGTGGGTGGACCATGCCTCGCGGATGACCAACCTGGGTCTGCAATGTCTGTCCTGGGCCAGACCGCGCGAACAAGCCATACCGGGAGAACCGGGCAGTCTCGAATGGCTGCGCGTCTCCCTTGCCAGCGACATTGAACCGCTCGGGAAATGGATCATGCGCCGGCATATCGAACTCTTCAGAGATCACCCGATCTGACGCCGGCAAGGCCGCCGGGGACAAATCCGGGCAAGCCGGGGAGGAACATTTGGACGAAGGCTCAGACAGTCGCGGCTTATGGCGCGCATTATGCGGATGGTTCCGCGGACGCCGCGCGGATACGGTGGAACAGGCCATTATGGAGGCGGGCGAGGAAGGAGAGCTGGACACCGAAGAGAGGAGCATGCTCCTCAGCGTTCTGACCCTTGACGAACAGCAGGTCAGGGACATCATGACCCCGCGCACGGACATCGCCTGTCTTCCGCACAGCGAAACCATCACGACCATGGCCGAACTCATCGTTTCCACCGGCCATTCCCGCATCCCCGTATTTTCCGAAAACCGCGACAACATCGTCGGCATCGTGCATGCCAAGGATCTGATTCAGGATCTCCTGGATCCGGACAAACACGCGCGGGCGCTGTCGGAAATCATGCGTGAACCCTTTTTCGTGCCCGAAAGCAAGAATGTTCTGGATCTCCTGCACGAATTCCGCAGCCGCAAAAATCATCTGGCCGTCATTCTGGACGAATACGGCGGCACGGCCGGCCTGGTCACCATAGAAGACGTGCTGGAACAGATCGTGGGCGAGATCGAAGACGAGCACGATGCGCCGCGCGAAGAGGAAATCTGCCTGCAGGACGACGGCAGTTACCTGGTCAACGGACGCGCCGGCCTGGACGACCTGAACGAAAGCCTGCACCTCTCCCTGGAATCCGATGAAGTGGATACCATAGGCGGCTACCTTACGCACCTCGCCGGCCGCGTGCCCCTGCCCGGCGAGAGCTTCGCTCCGGAAGACGCCGGCGGCGCCGTGTTCACCGTTATCGACTCGGACCCCAAGCACATCAACTCCGTGCGCCTGGCGTTTCCGGAGAACGGCGCGGCTGCTGCCGCGCCGCGCAGGGCCGGTACCGAAGGCCCGGCGGAAAAACGGGACTGACCGGCGCCCCCCGCGTATGCGCAAGCCGCCGCGCCGTTCCGCGTCCGTGTCCCGCGGCCCCCTCCGCCCGTTCCGGGTTGCGCCGGGGCTCGTCCTGCTCTGCGCCGCCGGGGCGGCGGGTTTTTTTTTCGGACTGCCGAACGCGCTCCTGCACCTGCCTTTCACGGCCCTGCTCCATCCCTTCTGCCTGTACCTGATCGCCGCCCATGCCGCTTCGGACCGGGAAGCGGCGGCCTACGGCTGGCTTCTGGGTTTCGCGGCCGATGCGGCGGGCCTGTACTGGCTGGCCTGGCCCATGCTGGACGTGGCGGGCATGTCCCCGGCCCTTGTCCTGCCCCTGCTCCTGGCCCTTTACGCCTTCCTGGCCTGTTACGGCGCCCTCGCGGCTTTTGCCGCCCGGGCCTTCATCCGTGTTTTCGCCGGCGCGGGCCGCGCGCCGGGACCAGGACGCCTGCTGCGCGCCGCGGCCCCGCCCCTGCTGTGCGGTCTGGCTTACGGCGGTTTTGAAGTGTTGAACAGCGTGCTCTTCAGCGGCTTTCCCTGGCTGACCCTGAGTTCGGCCTTCGCCTTTTTTCCCGTCATGCTGCAGGGCGCGGCCTATGCGGGCGGCTACGCGTTGAGCGCGGCCTACGCGGCGGCGGCCTGTCTGTGCGCGGCAGCCTTGGGAACGGCGCGGACGCTTGGCGAAGCCGGGCGCGCCGCCCTGATCGGCGCGGCGCTGCTGATCCTTGCCGCCCTCTATGTCTGCGGCGCGCAACGCCTCGGCCCCGGCGCCCCCGGCGGGGAGGGCGGCGGCCCGCAGGCGCGCCTGCGCTTCACTGCCGTGCAGGGCAACATCGACCAGTCCCGGAAATGGGACAGGGCCTTTCAGCGGGCGACCGTCGAACGTTATATCCTGCTGTCCGAACAGGCCCTTGCCGAAGACGCCCGCCGGCAAAACGCGGAAAACGCGCCCCCGGCGCGCCTTGTCGTCTGGCCGGAAACCGCCGTGCCCTTCCCTTTTTCCCGGCGTCCGGAACTGGATGAACCCGTGCGCCGTTTTGCCGCCCGCCACTCCGTTTACCTGGGCTTCGGCAGCATAGCGGCGGACGGGCAAGACGGAGCGCGCCTGTACAACTCGCTTTTTCTGCTCTCGCCCGGAGGACGGATCGCCGCACGCTACGACAAGGCGCATCTGGTGCCCTTCGGCGAATATATCCCCCTTGTCGGCGATATTCCTTTCCTGCGCGGGCTGCTGCAGGGCATGAGCTTCTCGCCGGGCGCGGACCCCCGGCCCCTGATTCTGGACGGCAAATCCCCTCTTTCCCTCGGACCGCTGATCTGTTATGAGACGATCTTTCCCTATTTGGCGCAGGAGCAGGTGCGACAGGGCGCGGGCGTCCTGCTGAACGTCAGCAACGACGCCTGGTTCAGAAAAAGTTCCGCGCCCCTGCAGCATCTGGCGCATTCCGCGCTGCGCGCCGCAGAGCAGGCGCGACCGTTGCTGCGCGCCGCAAATACCGGCATAAGCGCGGTATTCGACGCGCGCGGGAGGCTGATCGCCCGCACGGACGAACTGTTCACGGAAGCCCTGCTGACGGCGGAAATAAGCGCCGGAGCCGAACGGACCCTGTACCACCGCCTGCATCCCCTGCCGGAACTGCTCCTCGGCGCCGCGGCGGCAACGGGCCTCGCCCTCGGCGCCCTGCGGGGCGGCTTCATACCAGGTTGCATTCAAACGAGTTTGAATGCAGGACGCCGAAGTTTTTGAAAAACAGGCAAAGCCTGATTGTTCAAAAACTTGCGGGCGGCGGCTTCGCCTCCGCCATACCAATTTGCTTTCTGCTGAAAGCAAATTGGTATCAGACCTACCGATAAACAGGTGAACGCATGTATACCTTTCCCGAACTCAAATCCTCCGCAGACCCCCTTTTCGAACAATTCGACGGCTTACGGGGGCGTCTTTGACCCCGACGACGTGGATGCCCGGCTGGCGGAAATGGAAAAGCAACTGGCCGCGCCCGCGGCCTGGGACAAGCCCGAACTGCTGACCCCCGTGCTGCGGGAAAAAAGCCGCCTGGAAAATGAACAAAGCCGCTTTGCGCGACTGCGGGAAGCCAGGAGCGACGTTGAGGACTGGCTCGCCCTGGCCGGGGAAGAAGACGGCGGGGAGGCGCTGGAAAGCCTGGCCCAATCCCTCGACCGGCTGCGCTCCCTTCTGGAACAGGCGGAGACGGAGATGCTCCTCGCCGACGCCGGGGACGCCCTGCCCGCCGTTCTCTGCCTGCACCCCGGCGCGGGGGGGACCGAAGCCCAGGACTGGGCCGCCATGCTGCTGCGCATGTACCAGCGCTGGGCGGACAGGCATGACTGCGCCTGCGAATACCTGGATTTTCAATACGGAGACGAGGCAGGCGTCAAAAGCGCCTGCCTGCGCATAACCGGCCCCAACGCGTACGGCCTGCTCAAAGGCGAAAACGGCATTCACCGCCTTATCCGCATCTCGCCATTCGACGCCTCTGGCCGCCGGCACACCTCCTTCGCCTCGGTGGACGTCCTGCCGGACGCGGGACGGGACATCGCCGTCACCATCGACGAAAGCGACCTGCGCATCGACGTTTTCCGGGCGGGCGGGGCGGGCGGTCAACACGTGAACAAGACCGAATCCGCCGTGCGCATCACCCATCTGCCCACGGGCCTCGTCGTCCAGTGCCAGAACGAAAAATCCCAGCACAGCAACAAGGACGCGGCCATGTCCGTACTCCGGGCGCGCCTTTACGAACGCGAACTGCGCAAGGTGGAGGACGAGAAAAAAAGCCGCTACCGGGACAAGGACGCCATAAACTTCGGCAGCCAGATCCGTACCTATACCATGCAGCCGTACCGCCTCGTCAAAGACCACAGGACCGGCGCCGACGAAACGGATGTGGACGCGGTACTCGACGGCAATCTCGACAACCTCATACGTTCTCTGTTATTATTGCGCCATGCCGACAAAATCCGATAATGCGCCGCTGCCGCCCGAAGGCGGCATATACGGCAATATGCTCGCCGACCTGGAAGACGTGGTCGAGAGCGTCCTGTCGCGCGCGCCCGCCCGGGGCGGCGCGGCAACGGCCCTTGTCCGCGTTCTGCAAGGCATATCCCTTGAGGAATGGGAGCGTTGCGCTTCCACTTACAGTCTGGACAACTGGCTGGCCGTACCACTGCAGTGCGGCCGGGCCGAAGCCGTGGCAAAGATGCTCGAACTGCAGCAGCGCCTGGCGTTTCAGCGCGACCACGACGCGCTCACGGGCATAGGCAACCGCGGATACTTCGACAGGCGTCTTGACGAAGAAGTTTCCAGAGCTTTGCGCTCGCACACCGAATTGAGCCTGATCCTTATCGACCTGGACAATTTCAAGCAGATCAACGACCGCTGGGGCCACGCCTGCGGCGACCGCGTTTTGCGGGAAGTGGCCAGGCTGCTGCAGAACTCCATGCGCCACTACGACATAACCGCACGCATCGGCGGTGAGGAATTTGCCGTCATTCTGCCCGCCACAACCGTCTGGACGGGCGTCATGCTCGGCAACCGCCTGCTCTCCGCTCTCAAAAAAGAACGCTTCGCATGCGACAGGGACAACTTCACCATAACCTTCTCGGGCGGAGTTTCCTGCCTCGCCATGCTTGACCGTGAGCGCAAAAACAGCGCCTGCCTCTTGGAAAGCGCGGATAAAGCCATGTATGAGGTGAAGAAAAACGGCAAAAACAAGGTTGCCGCGGCCGCAAGCGCAAAAATGAACAAAGATCGGACAAGTCTGGTCCATGCGGGCGAAAAGAAACTCCTTTTCGGCGGGATGGATACGGAGTAAACGGACATGAACAGAAAATCCGTCAGCTTTTCGATACTCAGCGGCAAAGGAGGCGTGGGCAAAAGCAATCTGGCCCTGAACATCAGTTGCGGGCTGCACCTGCTCGGCCGCAAGGTGCTGCTCATAGACTGCGACATGGGGCTGGCCAATATGGATGTCCTTTTGGGCGTCACCCCGGGAAAACATTTGCAGGACATTCTCATCAACAATCAGGATCCCGCGGAGATTCTCATTCCTTTCGGCGCCGAGGGCCGGCCGGGGCTGGATCTGCTGCCCGCCAACTCCGGCATGGCCGGTTTTGTGGATCTGGACGCGGGGGCGCGCAGCATGTTGCGCGAGAAACTCAATCCCCTGGCCTGCGCGTATGATTTCATCTGCCTGGACATCGGGGCGGGCATCTCGCCCACCGTTTTGAATTTTGCATCCATGACCACCCTGCGCCTTGTGGTGGTCACCGCGGAGCCGACCTCCCTCACGGACAGCTACGCCCTTATGAAGGTGCTGTCGGCCCGCTACGATGTGACGGACTTCCACATCATCGTGAATATGGCGGAATCGCGGGAGGAGGCGAAACGGACCTTCAGCCGTCTGGCGGCGGTATGCGAACGCTTTCTCGGCTTCACCCCCTCCTTTCTCTGTGAAATCCGTGCGGACAAAGTGCTGACGGACGCCGTGCGCAAACAGCGGCCGCTTATGGAACTGGCGCCGCGTTCGCCTGCCTCCAGGGACTGCATGGCGGCGGCCGAAAAACTGGACAAAATGCGCGGCGTGCTGTCTGCCGGCGGCGCGCTCGACACCCCCCTGCGCAACGTCAACGCCGTCAACTGAACAGGGCAGGGGGTCGTATGCCGCCTGCCCTGATAAATAAAAAGGGAGAGTGTGACTTATCTCATCTAAATGTTAAAACATATTCTCTTCAATTTGATTCCCGCAGCATCAGATGAATCTGTTATGTAAGAATTTTCATATGACACAAGTCGGGAGCGGCGCCCTATATATAGGTGAATACATAATAACAGCGTGAAATATTGAACTTTTTTATTCAAGATCCGGGTTCATGGCTCTTTACTTGCAACGCATTGAGTTACTTGCTTTTATGCGCCGGAACTCTATATATTGACGCGCACTCTCCAGGGGGATTTCCCTTGACGCCCGGCTTGGCCGGGCATACCTTTCCGGCAGCCCCCCCACCCGCGGCCGCCGCGCCGGCAAGCCCGGCCGCGAAGCTCCCGCAAGGCTGAAGGAAGAGCCTGCAAACTCCAGAGGAATTGTTGATGAACAAAAGTGAGATTATCAAGATAATGGCCGAGGAACATTTTCTTTCGGCGGACGAAGCGGCCACGGTCGTCAATACCTTTTTCGACTGCATCCGCCAGGCCCTGCTGGCGGAACGGCGCGTGGAGATACGCGGACTCGGCAGCTTCAAGATTAAAAAATACACCGGCTATACCGGGCGCAACCCCAAAACCGGGGAAGTGGTCGCCGTGGCGCCGAAAAAACTTCCCTTTTTCCGGGCCGGCAAGGAACTTAAAGAGTTCGTCAATACCTGAGCCGGGCGCTTATGCAGTTGTTCCAGGTAGTGCGGGGAACGAAAGTATCCTTTTTCAAGGCGCCCGCCGCCGCGTTGCCGTCCCCGGCTCCGCCCGGCGCGCGGCGGATTGCTGGCGCTGCGGCGCTGTTTCGCCCGGCGTCCGATACTTTGCGGGCCTGCGCGCGGCGGGCGCGGGTTGCGCTGTGGACCGCCGCGGCCGCGTTGCTGCTTCAGGCGGCAACGGGCGCGCCCCCGGCCTTTGCCGCCGCGCGTACGGCGTACGCCGACGGCGGGCTGTTCTCCGCCTCCGGCGACCTGCGCGCCGTCGACCCCCTGCTGACCATTTTCTACAACGCGTCCACCTTCGGAGAAACGCGTCCCTGCCCGACCTGCGGCAACGGCGCATACGGCGGCATGGCCCGCCGCATCGGGCTGTTCCGCGCCTGCCGCGACGCCGGCAAATCCTGCCTCGTGCTCGCCGGCCCTTATGAGTTCACCGCCGACGACCCGCTGCGCTTCGGGCATCTCGCCGAAAAAGTGCGCAACGCGGCTCCGCCTCCGGCCGCCGAAGCCGTCCTGGCCCGCAAACTGCAGGCTGCGCTGCGGGTGGACGCCGGCTGGATTTCCCGCAGCGCGGCCGCGTGGCTGAACAAGGCCGCGGGAGGCGTACCCGCGGGATACCTCGAAATCGGCGAAGAACCCCGCGACAAAATCGTGCAAACTCCGGCCGGACCCGTGGGCGTCGTCTTTTTCCCCGAAGGCCCCGTGCCCGGCAAGGGGCCGAGGCCGGAACAGGCGCGGCAGGTTCTGGAAAGGGGCCGGAAACTGCGCGCGCAGGTTCCGTTGCTTATCGGGATCAGCCCCTGGGGCCTGGTGGCCGAAAAGAACTTTTTGCCCGAGGCCGGAGGGATTTTCGACTGTATTCTGGGCGGCGGCGAGGGCGTGGGTTTCGGCTTTTCCCTGGCCGAAAGGATCCCCGGTCTTATCTGGCTGCGCCCGGACGGCAAAGGGCGCGCCGTCAACGTGCTTGAGCTGAACCGCATGCCGGACGGCAAAAGGCCCTTTGCCTGGGAAGAAGGCAGAACATTCAACGCCCGGCTGGATTTCATGGGTGAAAACGTCCCGGCGGACAAGGCCGCCCTTGAGCTTATCCGCCGGCAGGAAGCCGGGGAAACGAGGAAAAGCAGATGAAAACAAAAATAGTGGCCACCATCGGACCCGCCTGCAACACTCCGGAAAAGCTGTCGCAGCTTATCGACGCCGGGGTCCGCATCGTGCGCCTGAATTTCTCTCACGGCACGGCCGCGGATTTTTCGGCCGTCATCAAGACCATCCGCGACCTTGAGGTAAAGCACGGCATCCCCATAACCGTCATGCAGGATCTGTCCGGGCCGAAAATCCGCATAGGCGCGATTGAAGAGGGCGCGTTGAGCTTCGGCAAAGGCGATCTGGCCTTTCTGGGGCCGGAACGGCCGCAGCGTACCGATATGCAGTATATCCCCTTCGACAGAAAGGAACTGCTCGACGGCATGGAAAGCGGCGACAGGGTCGTGCTGGCCGACGGCACCCTGCAGTTCCTGGTCGATTCCAAGGTAAGCGGCGGCGTGGTCATGGAAGCGGGCAACAGCGGCATCGTGACCTCCCGCAAAGGTCTGGCCCTGCCCGGCAAACATATCATGCTGCCCGCCCTTACGGACAAGGACAAAAAAGATCTGCTCGACGGCCTGGCCCTGGGCGCGGACGCTGTTGCCCTGTCCTTCGTCCAGACCCCGGAGGACGTGCTTGAGGCCCGCTCCATAATCAGGAAGGCCGGCTATTCCATCCCCATCTGCGTCAAACTGGAACGCAAGAACGCCGTGGACCGCCTGGAGGAAATCCTCGCGGTCGCGGACATCCTGATGGTGGCGCGCGGCGACCTGGGCATAGAATGCCCGATGCCCACCCTGCCCACCATGCAGAAACGCATCATAGCCGCCTGCAACAACGCGAACAAGCCGGTCATCGTGGCCACGCAGATGCTGCTCTCCATGGTCAACAATCCCATACCGACCCGCGCCGAAACCACCGATGTGGCCAATGCCGTGCTCGACGGCACGGACTGCGTCATGCTCTCCGAAGAAACGGCCATGGGCCGCTTCCCCGTCGAGGCCGTCTCCTTCATGTCGGCCATCGCCTCGGAAGCCGAAGCCCTGCTTCTGGAGCGCACCCATCTTTCCCGGTACCACATGCCGGACACGGCGGCGGACTTTTTCTCTTATTCCGCCTGCCTGCTGGCGGAACGCCGCAACGCGCGGGCCATCGTGGCCCACAGCATGAGCGGGGCGGCCGCGCGCAGCCTGGCCTCGCAGCGTCCCAGGCAGCCCGTTTACGGACTGACCCCCGACCCGAAGATGCTGCGGCATCTCAATTTTTCCTGGGGAGTGCTGCCGCGCACGGCGGATGCCGCCCTGTCCGGACACCAGGAAAGGGCCGAACGCTTCGTCGATACCTGTCCGGAGCTTAACGCCGGCGACCTCTGCGTGATTACGGCCGGTCAGTTCCGCAAGGATCAGACAGCCTCCGGCACCAACCTCGTAAAAATATACATCAAGTAGCCGCGCATGCCCGACGCCGACGCCCTTGCCGCCGTTGCCGAGGAATACTACCAGATAAGCGAATCCATACTGGACAGTTTTCCCAAGTATCGTCCGCCCCTGGACCTCTTTGCGCTTGATGAGAAAGTGGCCCAGCTCCTCACATACACCCGCAAGGATACGCGGCTGTCCAACGAACAGGTCGAGGAAATCCGCGAGCTGTGCGCCGCCGGGAATCTTTTTGTTTCCCGCAAGGATCATCCTGTCTATTCGCGGCATATCGTCAAACAGCTTGACCTGGTGCTCGTTGACCGCAACCTCAAGGAAGCCGAGGTCGCGGACATCTGTATCCGCGCCCTGGACCTGCGTCTTTCAGAGTTTTTCGAGCAGCCTGTGAAAACTCTGTTTGAACAGTTGCTCCGCGACGTGCAGGTACTGACCGAATACTTGTGGACGGATATGCACAGGCTGCGCCTTTTCGTCCGCCGCCTGCACACGGGAAAATTTACCCTGAGCAGGCACTGCATCAATACCATGAGCGTTGGTCTGTGGCTCTTCGTCCATCCGGAAAACGAAAACATGAAACGCAAAGACCTGGATCAGGCCGCCCTTGCCCTGCTTATGCACGATGTGGGCATGGCCAAGGTGCCGGCGTTCATCCTCAATAAAAGCGCTCCGCTCAAGCCGGAGGAAAAGGACAAAATACCGCCGCACACCGTCAACGGCTATAAACTCATGCACAAGCTTGACCAGAGCTTTGACCTTATGGACCGGGCCACGCTGGAACATCACGAACGCCTCGACGCCTCTGGCTATCCGCAACACAGCAGGATCATAAGCTCTTTCGGACGGCTGACGGCCGTGGCCGACGCCTTTTCGGCCATGATCCAGGAAAGGACGTACGCCGAAGCCAAAACGCCCGTCGACGCGGCGCGGGAACTGGCGGACGGGAAAACGCGCTTCGACCTCTCCTTTTCCGGCAAGATACTGGCTTCACTCATGAACGACAGCTTCGGCAAAGTGCAATAGCGCCGCCCGCGCGCCCCTCCGGCCGGCATATACGCCATGAATCCCGCAGCGGCATCCCAGACTTGCAATACCGCTTTGCTTTCAACTGAAAGTGAATCTGTACGGGAGCGGCGCGGTCTCCGCTCCGCCTGCGGGGCCGCGCTTTGCTTTCTGCTCACGGCGTTTTTCGGCGTTTCCGCGTCCGCCGCGCCCGCGCACCGGCTGATCGCCGACCCTCCTCCGGCGTTGCGCGCGGCCGGGGCCTTCCTCGTCGCGGAAATCTCCATAGCTGTGGACAACGAAGCGGGTCTGCGCGACCTGCTGAAAGACGGCGCGATTCTTGAACTGGAGATGGAAAGCTCCGTGGAACGCCGGCGTTCCCTGCTCGGCAACGCCGAACTCAACAGTCAGACGCGCGTTTCCCTCCTCCGCCATGATCCCCTGAGCCGCGAATTTCTGCTGACCCGGCCCGGCCCGGAAGACGACAGGGAGTTACGGGACAGAAACCTCAGCCGCCTGCTGTATGCGGGCTGGAAAAAACTCGCGCTCCCGCTTATCCCGCTGAAGACTTTGCGCGCCGAAGGCGAAGACGAGGAGTTTGCCGTCCGTCTCGAGATCACCTTGCGGCACTCCGACGTACCGCCCTGGCTGCAAAAGAACTTCGTTTTCTGGTCTTCCGAAGTGGCGCCGCAACTGATCTTCACCCTGCCCTTCGCGTTCGGCGCCGGCGAAGCCGCGAGGCCGTGATGCGCTCTGAACCGGCCCTTGCGTCCGATACCGCCCCTCCACTCTCAGAAGCCGAACTCCTCGCAAGGGACCGCAAACGCAGACGCCGGGAACTGCTGTTCGCCGCCCTGGCTTTCCTGGTCGTCCTGCTCCTGACCTGGGTGCAGCTTGAGCAGTTCAGGTCCGGCGACAGCCTGTTCCTGGTGATGTTCAACGTCAACTTTGTGCTGCTCATCGGCATTTTGCTGATAGTGCTGCGCAACGCGTACAAACTGCTTCTGGAGCGCCGGCGCGGCATTCTCGGTTCGGGGCTGCGCGCCCGTCTGGCCGCGGCCTTTGTGGCCTTTTCCCTCCTGCCCTGTCTGCTCATGAGCCTCATCACCACCAAGTACGTGCAGCTTTCCATGGATTTCTGGTTCAAGGAGCGCGTTGAAAGCTCCATGTCCACGGCCCTGGATCTGGTCGGCGCCCTTTACGAGCGCACCGGGCAATCCCTTGTGCGGCGGGTGGAGAACATCAAGGCGGCGCTGGAAGCGGCGGAAGCGGACGCGGAAAGCGCGGCGGGCCGGGAACTGCTGCGGGTCAAAGCCCGCGAATACGATACCGGCCCCGTCGCCGTCTTCGACGCGCGGGGCTACGCGGGCGGAACGCCCGCGGACGACGCGGCGCCGGCGGCCGCAAAGCTGGCGGGCGAAAAGCAGGACAGGGAGAAAATTAGACGGCAGGGCTATGATATTACCCGCATTTCCACGGAAACGCAGGATTATCTCTTCGCCGCCGTGGCTCTGGACATGGATGCCGAACGGCTGCTCCTGGCCGGCATGGAACTCGGCCCCGACTTTTCCGCAGGCACCGAGCGGCTCATACGCGGCTCACGGGAATACAGTCACCTGCGCAATATCAAAAATCCGCTGAAACTCATGCTGTACAGCAGTCTGGGCGTGCTGACGGCTCTTATTATTCTGGGGGCCGTCTGGTTCGGCCTTCGACTGGCGCGGGAGCTGACCGCGCCCGTTTCCGCCCTGGCGCGGGGCACGGAGAGGATTGCCGCGGGCGACCTCAGCGTACGCCTGACGGAAGAGCGGCAGGGCGAATTCGGGATGCTCCTCCGCTCGTTCAACAGCATGGCCTCGGACCTTGAGAAAAGCCGCCGGGAAATCACGGATGCCTACAGCCTTCTGGAACAACGGAACCAGGAAACGGCGCGGCACGGCAAATACATGGAAACCGTACTCGACAACATCGCCGCGGGGGTAGTGTCCTTTGACGACGAAGGCCGTATATCCACCGTCAACAAGGCGGCGGGCGAGATCCTGAACCTGGACCCCGGGGCCGCCGTCGGACGCCGGCTCGGCGAGCTTCTGCCTGAAACCTGCGGCGTCATGGACAGGGCCGTGCGCGAGCGTCTGCTCCGGCGCTCCGAGTCGCGCCACCGGCAGAGCATAAGCCTGGGCGGCGCCGGGGAAGAAAAACGCCTGCTTCTGAACACCGTGGGCTTTGCCGCCGGGGACGCCTACCGGGGGGCGGTGGCCGTCTTTGAGGACATCACGGAGCTTGAGCGCATGCAGCGCATGGCCGCATGGCGCGAAGTGGCGCGGCGTATCGCCCATGAAATCAAGAACCCTTTGACGCCCATCAAACTCTCGGCCCAGCGTCTGGCAAAAAAATTCGGTCCTCTGGTAAGTGATCCGGCCTTCATCCAAAGTACGGAACTCATCGTCCGGCAGGTCGAACACCTGCAGAGCATGGTGCGGGAATTTTCGGCTTTCGCCAAACTCCCCGAAGTCAGGCCCCGCCCGGACGACATCCTCGCCCTGCTGCGCGCCGTGCTGGAATTTTTCCGCAACAGTCATACAGGGATACGCTGGGAACTCGACGTGACGGACGCGCCCCCCCCCCTGCCCGTCGACGGCGAGGCCATGAACAGGGCCTTTATGAACATCCTGGGCAATGCCGCCGAGGTCCTGGGGCGGGAAAGGACCGTCGATCCGCTCGTGCGCGTCGCGGTGTCCTGCCCGGCCGACCTGAACATCGTGCGCATCGACGTGGCCGACAACGGTCCGGGACTGACCGGGGAAGAACAGTCGCGCATCTTTGAACCGTATTTTTCCCGCAAAAAAGGCGGCACCGGGCTCGGGCTGACCATCGTGCGCTCCATCGTCACCGACCACCGCGGCTATGTGCGCGCCTTGCGCAACGAAGGCGGCGGCACGGTGATCAGCATGGAACTGCCTCTGGGGTGAGGGCGGTTTGTTTGAATGCGGCCTGCTGCGCGGAAACCGGGCCTCAGCGCTGCCGGGGCCGCCGTTCCGCGCCCTCCGGACACTTGTCTGCAAAGCGCGATATGGTCCAGGCCAGGCCCAGCAGGTACAGGCCGGCAAGCACGCAGAGCAGCGCCCCCGTCAGGTGCTGCGTTCCCATCGACATCCGCATGAGCAGCGTGCTCACGGCATAGCCGGAATTCCTGAAGGTGGCCTGGAACGAGGGCATGAAATACTGCCCCGTCAGCACCAGCAGAATATCCGTAAAGATAAGCACCGTGTAAAAGATGTGGAAAAAGACCGTCTTTTCCCCGGTGACGGCCATGCGTCCCAGATCGTAGGCTCCCCCCAGGATAAAGGTCAGCAGCAGAAAAAGGGAAATGTATTTCTTGGCGCAGACGTATCGCCGGATGTCGCTGTGCCCGTAAGGCGTGTGCAGACGCAGAAAAACGCCCCGGAACATGAAAAGCAGCAGTCCCGATACAGCGGTCACGCCTATCTGCACAAGCAGAAGCCGGTCCTGCTCCAGGGACGTGCCCGCGTTGAGCATGCTGATGTCCGTAAACGTTTCGCGCAGAAGCAGCAAAGCCATGATTTCAAGCTGCTTGCCCATGGCTTTGGAGACGGAATCCGCGACCGTGAAGATCAACTCCAGAACTTCCACGACCAGGATCAGGCTGAAGGCCATGCGTATGGCGTCAAAGGGACTGCGCGGCACCGCGCGGGCAAAAGGTTCCGGCAGCAGTCCCCAGCCGTTGAATACGACCGCGCCGGTCGTAACGACAAAGAATGCGACAAGCACGCCGTATACACGCCGCAGTGTCGCAGGACATTCCCAATATTCGCGGAGGGTGTCGTAACACCGTACCGGCAGACAGGCTGTAGGTTCGGACAAAGGTGAAATCTGCCTTGTTGCGGCTTCGCCGGCCGTGAGCCGCATACGGTCCGGGCGGTCCGGACCGGCGGTCAAGCCGCGGACAACCTCAACCGATCCAGTCCTCGAAGCGTTTCAGAAAATTAACCAGGAATTGCCGGTTTCTCTCGTCGGCAACCTTACCCCCGGCGTCAAAATAGCCCGCGCCCCCCTGAATGTAAAGCTCCGGCTGTCCCATGAGCCGCACGCCGAGCATGAGCAGAACAGGTTTCAACTGCGACTGGGCCACGGCGGTGCCGACGGCGCCGGGACTCATCCCGCCCAGGGCGGCGGGTTTGCCGGCCAAAACGCCTTTGCCCGTCGGCCGTGAACACCAGTCCACGGCATTTTTCAGGACCGCGGGGATGCCGCGGTTGTATTCCGGGGTGAGGAAGAGCAGGGCGTCGGCCGCGCGCACGCTCTCTCTAAGCCGCAGCACCGGCGCGGGCACGTCGTCTTCCAGGTCCTGATTGAACATGGGCACGTCGCCCAAGGGCAGAATGGCGAAGCTCGCAAAGCCGGAGCCCAGTTCAGCCAGGGCCGAGGCCAGCTTGCGGTTTATGGATTCGCGCCTCAGACTGCCTACTATTACAGCGATTTTTTTGGACATTGTCGCACCTTCTCTCCATATTGGTATTGCAGGGAGTTACCTGAGGAAACGCTGATTTATTCTTTTGAAAGGCTGAAGCCTGCTTCGGAGCAAGGCTCAGAAGGATTTGCGCCGCAAATCCTTGCGGAGCATTTCAAGTATGAAAGGCTCTAATCGGCGTTTCCTGAATCGTAAACGGCCGGATGCCGAAAGAGAACGCTCCGGGTCCGCCGTTTCGTTACCTGTATTACGTAACGGCGCCTCCGGTCAATATGTGATTATCGCGACCGGCTCCTCCGCCGTTGCGCGCGAGGCGCGCTCAATGCGGAAGCATTTCAGCGCCGGCTCTTTCCCGGCCAGTGAAAGGATGCAGTAGCTTGCGGAAGCGTCATACGCCAGGTTGATGTCTTCGTCCGAGGGACGCGCCGGCGTGGACGGGTGGGAGTGAAAGTTGCCGAGAGGGGACAGACCCAGGGCGCGCATGTCCCGAATCGCCTCCAGTTGCGCTCCGGGAGGGATGCTGAAATGTTCGGGGCAGGCATCAGGGTTATCCAGCGGATAGACCTTTTCCACATGCTTCACGTCGCCTTCGCGTCTGCCCGCGAGGAGTCCGCACGTCTCATTGGGCAGACCGGAGCGGGCGTGTTCCACAATGCGCCGGTAATCGGACGCTTTCAGTCTGATGCTCATGCCGTGAGGTCGCAGGCGGCCTGCGCGTAATCCACAGGCGCGGTTATGGAAGGATGCGCGCCGCAGACGGCGCAATCGTCCCTGCGGGGCAAAGCTATCTTGCGGAACGCCGTTGTCAGGGCGTCGTAGGTCAGCAGCGCGCCGGCAAGCACTTCCCCTATGCCGGCAAGATACTTGACGGCTTCCATGGCCTGAAGGGAACCGACCACCCCGGCCAGCGCCCCGATGACCCCGGCCTGCCGGCAGGTGGGCACGGCCTCCGGGGGCGGCGGCTCCTTGAAGATACAACGGTAACACGCTCCCCGGCCCGGCACATAGGTCGTCAGTTGGCCGCTGAAGCGCAGGATGCCGGCATGTGAAAAAGCTTTGCCGCTCAATACGCAGGCGTCGTTGATCAGAAATTTTGCGGGAAAGTTGTCGGTACCGTCGATGATGAAATCATAGTCCCGGATGATGTCCATAATGTTGCCGGCGTTCAGGAAGGCCCGGACAGCCCTGACCTCCGTCTCCGGGTTCACGGCGAGCATGCCGGCGCGGGCGGAATCCGCCTTGGGCCTGCCTATGTCGTCCGTGCCGTGGATGATTTGGCGCTGGAGGTTGGACAGATCCACGTCGTCGGCATCGACGATGCCGATGCGGCCGACCCCGGCGGCGGCCAGATAGAGCGCCGCGGGCGAGCCGAGTCCGCCGGCTCCGACGATCAGCACACTCCCCCGGCTGAGTTTTTTCTGCCCCTTTATGCCGAATTCCTTGAGAATTATGTGACGGGAATAACGCGTGAGCTGCTCGTTGCTGAAGGCCATCAACGACCTCCGCCCATGAAATAGAGAAATTCCACCGTGTCGCCGTCCTTGAGTACGGCGGCTTCAAAGCCGCCGCTTTCCACAAAGGCGTCGTTGAGGGCGACGGTCACGTACATGGGAGTTTCCACCTTTTCCAGTTCAATGAGCCGGGTCAGGTTGATGCCGTCCGGGTATTCTTTGGGGGTGCCCGCCACAGTAAGGGTCATTGCATTCCTCCGGAGTTTTCGGCCGGGTCTGCGCTCCGGCCCGCTCAGAGCCTTTCTACTTGAAATGCTTTAGTCCGCAAGCTTACGGACGAGCAGGGAGCAGGTGCCGTCGCCGTTGTCGCGGAGCTTCAGCACCTGATGTCCCTCGTCCTTGAGGCTGAGCGGGACGTTGCGCGCCGCTTCGCCGTCGTTCATGCGGATTTCCAGAATCCGTCCCTTTTCAAGATCCTCAAGCGCCGCCAGGGCTTTGGCGAAGGTGGCGGGGCAGACTACATCGGTCACGTCGGCGCGGGCGTCGGGGCGCAACTCTGCGCCGGGAGTCTCAGGCATACAGCGCCTCCGCGCGCACGGTTTTTTCAAACGTATCCCAGCCCGCGCGTTCGACGGCAACCAAAAAGCGTTCACCGGGTTTGCCGTGCGCATCGAAAAAATTAAGAGCGGCATCCGCGGCCCGGAACAGCGCCGCCGTATCCGTAAGCGGGGGCAAAATCTGTCTGCCCGCGGCGATGCGGTTCCCGAACATGCCGCCGAACGACAACAGGTAGGCCGGTTCGCCGCGCCAGGCATCGGAAGGACAGGCTTTGGCGCAACGCCCGCAGAGGCTGCACAGCTTCTCATCCACGACCAGCGTTTCATCATTGACGGAGATCGCGCCCTCACGGCAGACTTTGGCGCATACGCCGCACAGGCTGCATGATTCCCGCGACCAGGAAACGCTGTATACGCCTTTCACGCCGAGGTCGTTTTCTTCCGCTTTCAGACAGTTGTTGCGGCAGCCCGTTACCCCGAACTTGAACTTGTGCGGCAGTTCCCGGCCGAAATAGCGTTCGGAAATGTCCCTGGCCAGGGCATAGGTGTCTATGCAGCCGCTCGGACAGACGGCGCTGCCCTGACAGGCGGTCACGGTTCGCACCCTGGGGCCGCATACGCCCGTGAATACCCCGGCGGACAGGAGCTCGGCCTTGACGTTTTCCACATCGGCCAGCTTGATGAAAGGAATTTCCACACCTTGTCTGGAGGTGAGGTGAACGCGCCCGCGCCCGTATTTTTCCGCCGCCCCGGCTATGGCTTTAAGCTGGGAGGCCTCAAGTTCTCCTCCGACCACCTTCAGACGCATGGAAAAATGGTTTTTCTGTTTCTGACGCATAAACCCCCCGCTTTTCAGGGCGGCATAATCCACAACCATGACGTTCTCCGTTGTTTGGGAAGCGCCGCCTGCGCGGGACTCCGTCCACTGAACCCCGCCGCCGGCCGGAGCCGGTACAGGGCCGCCTGCCGGGAATTCGGACGGAGGCGCGTCGCGTACGACGGGGGCTTCCTGCTGTAACTGAATATTCGCGTTAAAAAGCGGATTTTCCCCCGCAGGAGCGGCGGCCGGCGCACGCCGCCGCCTGCGGCGCAGCGGCCTTGCGGCCGACGTTTACCGCTTTCTGCGGAAGTCGCCGAAACTGTTACACAGCATTACACGGCATCGGCCCTGACGGGAAGCACTGATTCCGCATATGCTTATGCGTTTTTCGACTGTTGCCGCCGGGCCGCGAAATTTTGGCGTTGAGAGCATTTCAAATATGAAAGTACCCACAACTTGCAAACCATCCTTCGGCATTTTCGAGCGTAAAACGAATTCCAGGGAAACGCCGATTAAATGCGGAAAAGGCAAAAGACCTCAAGCCGGCTTCTTCGCTGCGCTCAGAATGACAAAAACGTGGTCATTCCGAGTCTCGGCCTGAGCAGGGCGAAAGGCCGAACATTCTCCGTCAGGCGAATAATCCATGTGTACCGGGAAACGGGCGTTGAAAGGACGGTCAGTTTCGACACAAATAGGCAAAATGAGGTCCAAGCAAGTCCTGATTTCCAAAAATATCCTTTATTTTCAGGATATTTTGGACTTGCTTGAACCCCATTGATCTTTCGTCTGGTCGGGATGAGAGGATTTGAACCTCCGGCCCCAGCGTCCCGAACGCTGTGCTCTACCAGGCTGAGCCACATCCCGATACCCGCAACGGCAACAGATATAAGCCCTGCCGGGACATCCGGCAAGTAAAAATACCGGCAGGAAAGGTGTTGTTTATTATGCGATTCCGATTTACTATAAAAAAAACGACAACATTGCGGCCGGCATATAAACCGGCCTTTTACAGCGCAGCGCGAAAACGCAGGCGTAAGGAGCATCTGGTGGTCAAGGTCTTGGTTGTGGACGACTCGGCTTTTGTCAGACGTTCGCTGATATCTATTCTGGAAAAAGACAAGGATATCCAGGTGGCCGGGACTGCCGCCGACGGCGGGGAGGCGGTGGCCAAAGCCGCCGCGCTCGACCCCGATGTCATCACGATGGATGTCGAAATGCCGAAAATGAACGGACTGACGGCCCTTGAACGCATTATGGCGACCAATCCCATTCCCGTCATCATGGTCAGTTCCATGACCAGCGAGGGCGCTGCCGTCACCTTGCGGGCCATGGAACTGGGGGCTCTGGATTTCATACCCAAACTCGGCTCGGGCAACCTGCACGATACGCAACGCATGGAAAAGGAACTCTGCCCCAAAATCAAAGCCATCAGCAGGCGCAAGGCCTTTCTGCGGCTGAAGTTCAAAAACGCCTCCGGCCGGCAGGCCGCGGTAAACGCCGGCCCGCCGCCTCCCCGCAAGCAGGCGCCTCAACCCCGCGTCATCCACACAGGCGGCAGCGTGCCCTTTGAAGTCGTCGCCATCGGCGTGTCCACCGGCGGCCCGCCCGCAGTGCAGCGGATACTGTCCGAACTGCCCGGCAATTTTCCCGTTCCCATCCTTATAGCCCAGCACATGCCGGCGTCCTTTACCGGCCCCTTTGCCGAACGCCTGAACAACCAGTGCGCCGTCAACGTGAAGCAAGCCGATCCCGTGGAACGGGTCCGCCCCGGCACCGTGTACATCAGTCCCGGCGGCAAACACCTGCGCCTTGAAAACAAAAGCGGGAGTCTTCTGGCCGTCGTCACCGAAGAGCCGAAGGAAGCCCTCTACAAACCCTCGGCCAACGTGCTGATGGAAACCGCCGGCATCGCGGCCGGAAGCAAGACTCTGGGCGTTACCCTGACCGGCATGGGCTACGACGGCCTGGAAGGTACCAGGGTACTCAAGCAGCGCGGGGGATGGGCTATCGCCCAGAATGAGGAATCCTGCGTGGTCTACGGCATGCCCAAAGCGGTCGTGGACGCCGGATTGGCCGATGAAATAGTGGATATAAAAGACATGAGCGCGGCCATCCTGGCGCACTTTTGCCGGAAAGCGTGACGTCTGGTCAGCCGACGAAACAGCGGACGGTAAAGATATACCGATTTTCCGCTGAAACCGGTAACTGCCGGCCGTAAGGCCGTTGCGCCGCGAAACGGCGCAGGTCAGTCGAAAACCATGCTTTTCGGCGGACTATGCAGCGTTTGAAAAGTTTACTTTTTAACGCGGATATCAATAAGCACGGTTTCCGGCCCGCTTTCCGCGGAAAGCGCGGCGCCGGACGGCAAGCGCGGTTTACCCCTGGAGATATGCCGATGTCAGAACCAGCCGATATTCTCTCTCTTCTGCAACAGAGCGATCCTGAACTGGTGCGCAGGGGGGCGCAGATCGCAGGCGAGGAAGCGGTTGCCGCCGCCATCCCCTACCTGGTGCGCCATATCGTAAGCTCCAACATCGGGGTACAGGAAGCGGTGGACAGGTCGTTGCGCAAAATCGGCGGGCCGGCCGTCGTCCACGCCGTAATCCCCCTGCTGCGCTCGGACAATGCCCCGGCGCGCAATATCGCCATGGACCTGCTGCGCGCCCTGGGCAAGAGCGACCTGCCCGCCTTGCAGGAACTGTTGCGCGATGAAGACCCGGACGTCAGAATTTTCGCCGCCGACATTCTGGGCTCCACGGGCAGCGCCCTGGCCGTGGCCTCACTCTGTCTCGCCCTGCTGAACGACCCGGAGGTCAACGTGCGCTATCAGGCGGCCGTGAGCCTGGGGCAACTCGCGTTTACCGAAGCCGCGCCCTGCCTGAACAGCGCGTTGAGCGACGAGGAATGGGTGCAGTTCGCGGTCATCGAAGCCCTGATCAAAATCAGGGACGCATCCTCAATAAGCGCCATGGTCCAGGCCCTCGGCAAAGCCACGGAACTGGTGTCCTCCGTCGTGGTGGACGCTCTGGGCGAAATGGGCAACATCAAGGCCGTGCCGCAGCTCATCAAACGCCTGGACAGCGCCCCGACGCCGCTGTGCAACAAAATCGTGCGGGCGGTGCTCAACATTATGGGTGAACACTCCCTGAGCCTTCTGGGCAGCAAGGAATGCCGGCGTCTGGCCGGGTATCTGCCGTCGGCCCTGGAAGACGACGATCCGGATATCCAGGATTTTGCGGTCCGCGGTTTCGCAGTTCTCGACGGCGACGGCGCGACGACCCATATCCTGCGCCACGTCGATCGTCTGGACCCGGAACGCGACGCCGAGCGCGTGGCCCTGGCTTCCGAAACCCTGATCAGACTCGGCCGCAATCCGGAACTTGACGCCGCCGTACGCAGCGCCGACGAACATATCGCCGGCACGGCCCTGGGCGTGATGCTGGCCGTGGACGAGGACGCCGCGGTCGCCATGATGGCGGAAACCTTCCCGGAACGCAGCAGGGACATGCAACGCAGCATGATCATGGAACTCGCCGCCCGGGCCGGCCGCGAGTACCAGGACTTCTTCCTGCATCTGCTGGAAAGCGCCGAAGACGGCATCCTGCTGCGCGGCGCACTGCATTTTCTCGGCAAAAAAGGCGATCCGGCGACAGTGCTGGACAAGATACTGCCCTTTTTGGAGCACACTTACAACGACGTCAAAGAGACCGCCCTGGAAGCCTGTATTGCCGTTCATACCCCAGAGGTGGAGGACGTGTTCCTCAGGCTTATGCAGGACTCCGACCCCATACAGCGCATGCTCGGCACTTACGGCCTCGGGTTCTTTCCTACGCAGGATTCTCTTAAAGCCTTGTGCGGCGCCTTGAACGACGCCTCCTCCGACGTGCGGAAAGTCGCGGTGGAAGCCATCGGAAAAAACGCCGACGAGCATCCCGAGTATCTGGAACTGCTGGAAAACAAACTGCACGACGAAAGCCGCGACGTGCGCCTTGCCGTGTACGGCACGCTCGGGCGCTGCGAGGACGCGCGCTTTTACGCGTACCTTATAGAAGGCCTCAAAGACCCCGATCCCTGGGTTTGCGTGCGTTGCGCCGAATGCTTGGGCGAAAAAAAGGCCATGCAGGCCGTCGAGCCGCTTGTGGGCATGCTCTCCGACGAGAACACGCTGATCGTGGTTAAAGTGGTGTCGGTACTCGGAATCCTGGGTGGCGAAACGGCTTTCCGCTCGCTCCTGCCGATGCTGGATCACCCGGACCCGGATGTCAGGGCGGCTGCCGAAGAAGCGGTCAACACCATTCATAAACAGACCGGCGAGGAGTAACATAATGGCGCTTTTTCCGACCTCCGGCAAAAGCCCGGGGCTGTTTCCGGGCGGCGCCGGCAGCGGCGCAGCCTCCGCCGCCCGCACGGGCGTTGCGGGCGCCGGAGGACTTGCCGGCAGAGCGGCGGGCGGGCAAACTTTTTCTCCGCCCGCAGGCACGACGCTGCGACCGCCGCTTTCCGGCGGGCTTCCGGCGGCGAGTCCGGGCGGCAAACTTCAGGTCAGCAATGACGAATTTCTGCAACTGCGCGATTTCATTTATGCGCAAAGCGGCATTTTCATCGCCGAGGCGCGCAAGTACCTCGTGGAAAACCGTCTCAACAACAGGATCAAGGCTCTCAACCTTAAGAGTTTCAGCGAATATTACTATTACCTGCGTTTTGATCCGAACCGGCGCGAGGAACTGACCAGGCTGTTCGAGGTCATCACCACCAATGAAACCAGCTTTTGGCGCAACCCTCCGCAGCTTCAGATTTTTCAGGACAAGGTGCTGACCGGCGAACTGGACAGGCTGCGCCGCTCCGGAAACAAAAAGTTGCGCATCTGGTCGGCGGGCTGTTCTACGGGCGAAGAACCCTACACGCTGGCGATTATCCTGCACGAGGTGCTGAAAAGCGAAATCTCCGCCTGGGATATCAAAATAACGGCCAACGATCTGTCGGAAGCCGTTCTGGCCGCGGCGCGCAAAGGCGTGTACACGTCCTATGCCCTGCGCACGACACCCCGCGACATCATAACGCGCCACTTCATCGAGGAAGGCGGCAATTACCGGATCGACCCCAGGATGAAGCGGCTCATAGCGTTCGGATCCGTCAACCTGAGCGACAAAATGATGCTGAAACGCGTGGAACGGTCGAACATCATTTTTTGCCGCAACGTCATCATTTATTTCGACGAGGAAATGAAACGGCAGGTTATCGAATCCTTTTACGACAATCTTCTTCCGGGAGGCTGCATGCTTATCGGGCATTCGGAATCGCTGCACAATATTTCCAGGGCGTTTAAGCCGGAATACCACGCGGGCACGATTGTGTACCGCAAGGAAGGATGAAGCGGCATGGGAGCGGGCGCGGACGCCGCGGCGGGGGCAGGACGGGCCGGGGCGCCGGCCGCGGGCGGCCGCAGGAAAGGGTGAGACGGAATGGAGGCAGGCGCGGGCTCCGCGACAGGGGCAAAACGGGCCAGGGTACTGGCTGTGGCCAACCAGAAGGGCGGTGTGGGCAAAACCACGACGAGCGTGACCCTTGCTTCGGCCTTGACCAGGCTGGGCAAGCAGGTCATGATCATGGACCTTGACCCGCATGCCTGTGCATCGGTACATTTGCGCTATTATCCCGACGACTTCCAGTATTCCGTGAATGATATTTTCGCGGACGGCGCGGACGGCCCGGCGGCCGGCGAGATCTGGGACAGGATCCGGCAGCATCACGCCGAGCAGGAATTCGACGTGGTGCCCGCCACTATCCGCCTGGCGGAACTTGAGGTCGATCTGCGCAACCGCAAGGGCAAGGGAGCCATCCTGCAGCAGTCGCTGGAACATGTGCGCGGGGAATACGATTTTATTGTGCTGGACTGTCCTCCGCATGTCGGCATTTTGCTGGTCAATGCGCTGGTGGCCTCGGATCTGCTGGTGATCCCCATCCAGACGGATTTCCTGGCCCTGCACGGACTCAAGCTGCTGTTCGACACCGTCAAGGTGCTGAACAAGGTTCTTCCGCGCCCCATCTGCTACCGCGTGCTGCCCACCCTGTACGACAGGCGGGCCAGAGCCTGCGCGCGGGTGCTTGAACTGCTGTCCATGAAAATGCGGGACAGCATGTTCCGGACCGTGATCGGCATGGATACGCGCTTTCGCGAAGCAAGCGCCCAAGGTCGCGTCATCTATGAAATCGCGCCGGAGAGCCGGGGAGCGCGTGAATATGAAGAGCTTGCAAAAGAGATACTCGCACTATGAACAAAAGCCCTGAAGAATATTTCAAGGAACAGAATTTCCATGCGGATCAGGCCGAACACACGGGTTTTACCCCGGCCGAGCAGGCTTTTATGGACAAATATGTCGGCGTTGACGGGCACTCCGTCCTCACCGGTCTCGGGCTGGAAGAAAAAAAACGGCCCCCGGAGTCCGCCGCCGACCTGCATCCGGAAATGGACGCGGAAGATTTTCTGGACGCCATGTTGCGCTCTTCCCATGAACTGCTTCTGGTCGGTTTTTTTATCGGAGGGCAGGAGTTCACCATCCCTACCGTGGCCGTGCAGGAGGTCATCCGCAACGAAACCGCGTCCCGCCTGCCCTCGGCTCCGGAATTCGTGGCAGGCGTCATAAACCTCAGAGGACGGGTGACCCCGCTGATCCATCTGCGGGATGTGCTGGAAGTCTCGTCGCCGCGCATGGAAGAGGACAAATTCATTATCGTGTGCCGGCGCAAAGGTATACAGATCGGCATGATTATCGAGCGCGTCCATACGATGTACAGGGTCCGGCAAGAAGACATAGACTGGAGCGTTGAGGCGCATATCGGCGCGAACGTGGATTTTATCTCCGGTCTCCTTAAGGTTCGCGAACAACTTGTCGGCATAGTGTCCGTTGATCGCGTAATAACCAGCATTATCAAATGATGGAGTATGTATATGGCCAAGCACATTTTAATTGTCGATGATTCCAAAACCATTCGTAATCTGGTAGCCTTTATTATGAAGAAAGAAGGATTTAAGGTGACGATGGCGGAAGACGGCCTGGACGGTCTGGAAAAACTCTACTCGTCGGAAAACATTGATCTCATTGTCTCGGATATCAATATGCCGCGTATGGACGGGTTTACCTTCATCAAGACCGTGCGTGAACAGGAAGCGTACCGTGATGTCCCGATCGTGGTTCTTTCCACAGAGGGTAAAGAGCAGGATATCCGGCAGGGGATACAGCTCGGCGCCAACCTGTACATGGTCAAGCCCGCGCAGCCGGAACAGATGATGAAAAACATACGCATGCTGCTCGGGTGACAGACAAATCCGGTCAACTGAACTGTAAATTTCCGCCTGCTATGGTTTAAGGAAACGCTTATTGATACAGGAAAGGCAAAATGCCTGAAGCCGGATTCTTCACCTGACGGAGAAGGTTCGGCCTTTCGCCCTGTTCAGGCCGAGGCTCGGAACGACTACGTTTTTGTCATTCCGAACATTGCTCCGAAGCCGGCTTGAGGTCTTTCAGAAGAATAAATCAACATTTCCTTAAAACAGATGAAATCAGGTTAACGATGCGGGAGCGCCCGGCAGCAGAGGACGAAAAATGAGTCAGGACTTTATGGATCCGGAACTGTTCGCGGATTTTATCATTGAAGCCAAAGAGCATTTGGAAACCATTGAGCCGAACCTTCTGGAGCTCGAAAAAGCGCCGGACAACCTGTCGATACTCAACGACATTTTTCGGCCCATGCATTCCCTGAAGGGCGCTTCCGGCTTTCTCGGGCTGAACAGGATAAACGGTTTGGCCCACAAGGCCGAAAGCGTCATGGACGAATTGCGCAAAGGCTCAATGTCCGTCACGTCGGACATTATGGACGTGATTCTGGCCACGACCGATCTGCTGCGGCGCATGATAGACAATCTGGAAACCCAGAGCAGCGAAGGCGACGTCGATACCTCCGGCATGATCGCCGCCCTTGACGCCGTGCTGGCCGGAGAAACGCCGCACGTGGACCGGAGCGGACAGGATGCGCCCGCGCCGGACGCAGACGGGACCGCCGCGCCCGAAACGCCAGGGCCCGGAGCGGACAACGCCGTGGAAAGCGCTGCGCCGGGCGGCCCGGAAACGGGGGCAAGCTCCGCGCCGGGCGACCCGCCGGCAGGGGAAACCCCGGAGGCGCGGAGCGCGCCCGCCGAAACGCGCAAGCCCCTGGATACCGAAGCCTGGATAGAATCCAGAAAAAAACTGCCCTCCTACGCGCTTACAGCCTTTGGAGAAGGCCACCTGCGCGATTTTATCGAGGAGGCCAAGGACAATGTCTCCAATCTCTCGGACGGTCTGCTTGACCTGGAAAAACACCCTGAAGGCAGGGATGACCTGGTCAACGATATTTTCCGCTATTTCCACAACCTCAAGGGCAACAGCGGCATCATCGCCTTTCAGGAGATGAACGGCCTCACGCATGAGGCCGAAACCCTGCTCAACTCACTGCGCAAGGGTGAACGGCAGGTGTCCGGTCCGTTGGTGGACCTGCTCCTCATGTCCGTAGACGTCCTGGAAGCGCTTGTATACTGCATAGATCCGGCCGCAGGCACGGTTACGCCGTTCGACGCGGGCGAACTTCTGGAAAAACTGCGCGACGCCGTCGCCGGCAAAGAATTGTCCCTGCCCTCCGGCCTTGCCGCGACCCCGCAGGCTCCCGCGCCGGACAGGCTCGCCTCCGTCCCCATCCCGGCCGCCGATGCCGGCTCCAAGCCCCCCGTGGACAGCGACGATGTCGCGCTTTTCCTCAACACCGTCAACCAGCAGTTTAACCATATCGCCAGGGCGTTGGAAACACTCGGCAAAGACGGCGGCAACCGCGAGTATGCGGATGCGCTGTTCCGCTCCCTGACCACCATCCGGAACTGCGCCAATTTCATGGGTCTGGAAGACATCAAGGTTTACGCCCAGCGCACGGCCGGCATAGTGGACAAAGCCCGGTCCGCGAACATGGACTTTGCGGTTATGACCGACCTGCTGGACCAGGAATGCGCCATACTGAAAGACCTTATTCCCCCGGCGCTGGACACGCTGGCCGCCAAGACCGGCAAAGCCGCCCCCCCGGCCGGCCGGCAGGACGCCCCCCCGGCGCCGGAGGCGAAACCTGCGCCGGCGCAGGCCGCTGCGCCCGCTGAAAAAGCGGCAAAGGCCGCGCCCGAAGCCGCGGCAACGCCCGCGTCCGCGCCCTCCCCCCCGGCGCCGGCCGCTAAAACAGCGCCCGCCCCGCCCGCCGCGCCGGCCGCGCCCGCCGCGCGCCCGGCGCCCGGCGCCAGGCAGGCGGGAGGGGGCGATACCGCGGCCAAGGTATCTTCCACCATCCGCGTGGATCATGAAAAGCTCGATCACCTCATGAACCTGATCGGCGAACTCATCATCAACCGCAACCGTTACTCCATGCTCGCCCGCCAACTGGAAGAAACCGGCAGACAGGTGGACGTTTCCGTCATAGCCCAGAATCTTACGGAAACCACTTACTCCATGGCCAGGATCTCCGACGATCTGCAGGACACCATCATGAAGGTGCGTATGGTGCCGGTGGCCTCGGTGTTTTCGCGGTTTCCCCGTCTGGTGCGCGATCTTTCGCGCAAAAGCGGTAAAGAAGTGGTCCTGATTGTCGAAGGCGAGGAGACCGAACTGGACAAGAGCGTCGTGGAGGTCATCGGCGATCCCCTTGTGCATCTCATCCGCAATTCCGTCGACCACGGCATCGAGCCGGAAGCCGTCCGCCGCGAGCGCGGCAAAGCGCCCCAGGGCAGCGTCTGGCTGCGCGCTTTTTACAAGGGCAACTCCGTCGCCATAGAGATAGAGGACGACGGCAACGGCATAGACCCCGAAGTCATGCGTCAGGTCGCCGTCCGCAAGGGAGTTATTACGCCCGAGGAAGCCAAGAACCTGGACGACCGTGAAGCGACCGAACTTATCTTCGCCCCCGGTTTCTCCTCGGCGGAAGTGGTCACGGACATTTCCGGCCGCGGCGTGGGCATGGACGTGGTGCGCACGAACATCAAAAACCTCAAGGGCAGCATCAATATTCTCTCCGAAGTCGGCAAGGGCACAAAGTTCACGCTCGTCCTGCCCCTGACGCTGGCCATCATCGACGCCCTGATGGTCAACGTGGATAACGAGACCTTCGCCATTCCGCTGGATGCCGTATCCGAAACGGTAAAAATTGAGGCGGAGCGCCTGACCGACGTCAAGGGGCGCAAAGCCGTCACCCTGCGCGGCGAAGTGCTGGGCATCATCAGCCTTGCGGAGTTTCTCGGGCTGCGTTCCACAATACTCAAACAGGGGCTGCTGAACGTGGTGGTCATTGTGGACAACGATCGCCGCCTCGGTCTGGTTGTGGACAGGCTGCTGGAGCGGCAGGAAGTGGTGATCAAGCCGCTCGGGTCCTATCTGGGCGACGTCAAGGGCATTTCGGGCGCGACCATCATGGGTGACGGCTCGGTCATCCTTATCCTTGATCCGCACGAAATATACGCCCTTGCCACGTCGAAGACCGGCTGACGGGGCTTTGCTTTCAGCATAAAGCAAAGCGGCGCGGCCAAGGCGAAGCCTGCCGTAAGCGAACTGTTTCAAGCGTTAAATGGTACAGTAGAGGCAACCCGCGTGAACGAACGCGTTGCGGAAAACATGAGGCGCTTCCCCGCCGCATCCGAAAGAGATTTCGCCCTGCGGCGTTGCAGTGAACTCCTGCGCGGGCTGTTGTCCGGCTGGCCCCGGCGGTCCCGTTCCCTTCTTGTCATGGGAGCGGGCAATGTGGAATTGGTGGAAAGCGCCTGGGAAGCCGGTTTCGACGTCACCGTACAGGACAACGACGCCGTCAGGCTGGAACGCGTCGGGAGCGTTATGGGCCGGCGCGTTGCCTGTGTGTTCTCCGCTCCGGACCATCTGCCCTTCGACGACAAGTCCTTCGATTATGCGGCGGCATCGCCGACCCTTGATTTCGCGGGCAACCCGGAGGGCGTGCCGGCGGAAATGGGCCGGTTGTCCTGCGGCGGCGTGATTCTTATTTTTTTCAACGCGTGGTCCGTGTTCGGTCTGGAGTGCCGGGTGCGGCGGACGGCCGCGCACGGCGCGGCGCCCGATTGTCTGCACAACCCGTATGCGCTGGCCGCGGCGGCGCGTAAGGTCTGGACCGGCAAAAAGCGGGCCTGGGCCTCGGCCTTGCCCGGGCCGTGCCGCACCTGGCACGGCGGATTTTTTTGGCGGCGCGTCAACAGCCTGAATTTTCCTCTGCCCGTCGGGGCCGTCGCCGGCCTGCGCGTGGATTTCGCCCCCATGTACGCAGGCACGCCGCTCATCCTGCGCAACAGTGAGCCTGCTGTTTCCGCAAAACCTTAAAACGTCGTTCAATTCGGGGCGCCGCCCCAAACCCGGCCGGCGTCGGCGCCGCGGACTTCAAACATCGTGCCGCGCCGGGGAAACGCCGACTGCGGGAGGCCGGCACATGCGCATCATCGCGGGCAAATACAGAGGCCGCAGGCTCAAGACCACCGTCGGCCCCGGCTTCAGACCGGCCATGGGCAAGGTGCGCGAATCGCTGTTTTCCATGCTGGAGTCCCAGGGCGCCGACTGGCCGCAGATCCGCGCCCTGGATCTCTTTGCCGGCGGCGGCAGCCTGGGGTTTGAAGCCCTGAGCCGGGGCGCGGCCCATGTCTGCTTCGTGGAATCCGCCCCTTACGCCGCCGGGGTGATCAGGGCCAACGCCGCAGCTCTGCAACTGGACGCCGCGAACTTCGACGTTCGTTGCCGGGAGGTGGGCAGGGTTTTGGCGGTTGCCCCCGCGCTGCCCTTTTCTTTGGTATTTATAGACCCCCCATACCGCGCGGAACTGTTGCAACGCACCCTGAAAGCGCTGCTGAGAAAACCTTTCACGATGCCGGACGCCCTGATCAACGCCGAATTCCGCGCTGCGGACGCCTTCGCGCCCGACAGGGCGCACCCGTCCCTGGAAGTGGCGGCGGACCGCGTCTACGGCCAGACCCGCGTCATCCTGTGGAGAACCAAACGCTGATTCGGGAAACGCCGAATCCATCCCCCTGCCTTTCAAAAGAATAATCCGTATTTCCCAGAGGATAGCCGTATGCAGCGTGAAGCCGTCGTCGCCGTCTACCCCGGCACGTTCGACCCTCTGACCAACGGTCACGCCGGCCTTGTCCGCAGGGCCTGCGCCGTTTTCGACACCGTGGTGGTGGCCGTGGCCGGCGACAGCCCTAAAAATACCCTTTTTTCCGTGGAAGAACGCGTGGAAATGGCCCGCACGGCCTTTGCCGACAACCCCAACGTGGAAGTCGAGTCCTTTTCGGGTCTCACTGTGGACTACGCCGAGCGCCGCAAGGCCGGCGTCATCCTGCGCGGCTTGCGCGCCGTTTCCGATTTCGATTACGAGTTTCAAATCACGCTCATGAACCGCAAGATGAAGCGCCATATCAACACCGTCTTTCTTATGGCCGATTATCAATGGCTCTACATCAGTTCCACAGTGGTCAAGGCGTCCGCCAAGCTCGGGGGCGACATCCGGGGGTTGGTGCCGGATAATGTATACTACCGCCTGCGTGAGAAGTTCGGGTATCCCTATCCCGTGGATCCCGATGCGGATACCGGAACGGAAGCCGATGCGGAAAACGACGGCTGACGCCGCGCCGGGAGGCGCTTTCTTTATCTGCACCATGGGCTGCAAGGTGAACCGCTACGAGGCGCAGGCCCTGCGTGAAAAGTGGACGGCGCAGGGCATGAAGGAAGCTGCGCGGCCCGAAGACGCCGGGACTGTGCTTGTCAACTCCTGCGCGGTTACCGCCGCCGCCGTAGCCGATCTGCGGGCGCTCGTGCGCCGTTTCAGGCGCGCCGCCCCGGAGGCTGAAATCATCGTCACCGGCTGCGCCGCCGGGCCTGCGGGGCTTGCGGACCTGCCGGGGGCCTCGCGCCTTGTGCCTCAGCGCGACAAGACCGGTCTTCTGGACCTGTTTTCCGGAGACGGAGAGGCCGGAGCGCGCGGGTTTTTCGTGTCCTCCTGCGACCGTTCCAGGGCGGTCCTGAAGATACAGGACGGCTGTTCCCACGCCTGCGCCTTCTGCATAGTGCCTTCGGTGCGGGGCGCGGCGCGTTCGCGGCCGCCGGAAGCCTCGACCGAAGAAGTTCTGCGCCTGCTGCGCGCCGGCTTTCGTGAAATTGTGATCAGCGGCGTGAACCTGCGCGCGTACCGGGAAACGGGCGGGAGGGATTTTTGGGATTTTCTGGAACGGCTGGAGGATACGCTGGCCCCGGAGTGGGCGGGGCGGGCGCGTCTGCGTCTGAGTTCTCTCGAACCCGGACAATTCGACGACAGGGCGCTGGCCTTTTTGGGACGCAGCCGCATGCTTGCGCCGCATCTGCACCTGGCGCTGCAAAGCGGCGCTCCCGCCGTCCTCGCGCGCATGCGGCGCGGACACTATGACCCGGAGGCGCTTCCGGAATTTTTTACCCGCCTGGGCGCCCTGTGGCCGCGTTTCGCTTTGGGCGCCGACCTGCTGACGGGGTTTCCCGGTGAAACGGACGAGGAATTCGAGTCCGGCCTCGATCTCCTCCGCCGTCTTCCCCTGACCTATGCCCATGTGTTCCCCTATTCACGGCGTCCGGGCACGCCGGCTGCGGACATGGCGGGGCAGGTCGGGGCCGGTGTGAAGAAAGCGCGGGCGGCCCGCCTGCGCGCTTTCGCGCGGGAAAGAAAGGAAGCCTTCCTGCGTTCCCTTCTCGACGTCCCTGTGCTGCGCGCGGTGTTTGAGGAAGGAAGCGGCAATCCGCGCGCGGGGATGTGCGAATACTACGCGGAATGCCTCATAGGGGATGAAGACGCCGCGCGCGTCCGCCCCCGCGCGCTGTCGCCGGTCCGCCCCAGGGCGTTGCGCGGGGACAGGTTGCTTACGGAGCCGGCCTGAGCGGGAAGGGTCTCATACCAGGTCGCATTCCGGCTATAGCCTTTAACGCTTGAAAAAGTTCGCTTACGGCAGGCTTTGCCCGTGAGCGCTGAGAGTTTTTATCTATGGATAGGTACAACCATAGTAACATCTCAAAATTACAGGTTTTTCCGAGCTGTGCCGAGGTGTTGAGAAACATCCCGGCAACATGCTGGTTTTATAATATTTTTGCGCCGAAAATCTATCCGTTGATGTACACTCTCAAATTTTCTTGCCTTACCTTGAAAAATTGATGAATCTGCATTATTCTACACCAAGGGAGACGCCTGTCGTATGGGGAAAAAAACATTATTGTCGCCGAAAAACGACTTCGTATTTCACAAACTTTTTGCCGAAAACACGCGTATCCTGATAAGTCTCCTGCAAGCCGTGTTGGATTTGCCGGTTGAGGAATATGAATATATTCAAGTTGTTGATCCGAACTTAAAAAGAGAATATATTGACGATAAACTTGGTATTTTAGATATAAAAATTTTTACAACAAAAAAAACGGTTATTGACGTCGAGATACAAAATCGACAGCAAGCTTTTATTTGGAAGCGGCTGCTGTTTTACGACGCAAAGTTGACGTTGGAACAAATACATAAAGGAAAAAAATATGAAAATATCAATAAAGTTATAATAATTTATATTGCGGATCATATATTGATAAAAGAAAATGCCGTATACCATCACTGTTTTCAGCTTTATGATGTAAATACAAAAATATATTTTCCTGATTCTCATGCAATTCATACATTGGAGCTTCCTAAAGTGCATAAAC
>JAISMY010000035.1 GCA_031276485.1 Desulfovibrio sp.
AAGGCGGGCCGGAGAACCTGTCAAGGCGCGAGGCGCTGTGTGTGTGTGTGTGTGTGTGTGTGTGTGTGTGTGTGTGTGTGTGTGTGTGTGTGTGTGTGCGTGCAAGAACTGTGCCGAGATCATGACCATACCCAAAAAATTTTTTGCGAAGTTTTCAAATAAGTTTTCTGACGCCGGGTTGACATTTAGCGAAGTTTATGCCCTGTGTCAAGTCCCGAAAAATATTTTTTTACAGTGCCGTAATTTTTTCGTTTGCCGCTTTTTAGTTATGACCCGCAACAGGTCGGAAATCCGTACGCCCATGTGCCGCTGAAGTCAACCCCCGCTTTTCCGGTGAGCTTGGAGGGGTTGCCAGATGAGGTATAGTAGTGGTAGCTTTGGCATGTGAGCAAGGGCACATAGAGAAAATAGGTTTGAATTTTTCTATAAAATAGACTATAAGCCTACATTCGTCAGGTAGTCTTTACTCTCTGTAATTATTAAACTATTTTACCCAAAAAGCTATACGGTAAAAAAATAAAATCAATATTTTACAGATAGTTATACATCGAAAGGCAAACCATTCTCCTTACGTTTAGCAGGATAAGTATTTGTAGCATTCCGATAGGCTTCAGGGTTGTGAACTATACGCAAAGATTGTTCTGCGTCCTCAAGTTGACTCAATGCGGTTTTGATGCTGTTGTGTTCTTCAGGGGAATTGGCGTATAAAGAAAGTTCCTGATTGAGCAAGAATTTTTCTGTTATTAAGATTAGGGAGATATCGCTGGCCCCGGCAATCTTTTTCAGTATTGCCAGGGTATTCTCCAGACTTTTGTCACGGGCTTTGCGCTCATCACTGGCTTCAAGTTGGCGATGGACGTGCCAATCTCGGTTTAACTGCGCCAGTAAGTCACTACGCAAGCCAATTAGATCCATATGTGGCCTCGGCTACGGAAAGATCATAACCCTCGCGCAAAAGAAAATCTTTGCCCCATATTTCTTTGGCAGCTTTGGCAAGATGGGGAGCTAAGGGTAACTGTCGTAGCAAACGCCTTTCTTCATCATGGTCACCCCGATCCGCAGCGGCAAGTGATGCTTGAATTATGCTAAACTCTTGTTCTCGCGTCATTTGTGGCATATACAACTCCTTTATAAGCTGTTGCCAATATATCCACTCCCACGAATGAAAGCAATGGCCGAAATGACTTTTGTCAATAGCACATTATTTTGACCGGTATAGGTAGCACACGAATTGACCGATCCCCATCGACCCATTCGGAGGGCGTTCCATCGCCGGCGCTGCGGCTGTGCCGGAGGTCACGTCGGCGTTTTCCTCCACGACATTCACGGTTTACAGCGCTCTTCAGGAAAATTCGCACTTGACGCCCGGCAAAGCCGGGCATACCTTCCGGAAATCTGTCGCTTCGCGTCAAGTGGAGGTTCTGCCGGCGGATTCCCCTCCGGCGGCGCGGAGCTCAGGCAACATGTTTTCTTCCGGGGTGCGCATGTTTACCGATCCGCTTGCAACGACCATGGCCATGCAGATGCTGTTTTTTGTCGGCCTGGTCGTCGTCTTTTTTTTCCTGGCCCGCGCAATATCGGCGCAAGGTGAAGAAACGCGCGAGGCCCTGCGCAAGCAGCAGATGTACCTTGACGACCTGGAGCGCCGGCTTATGGACATGAGTTTTCTGCTGCGGCGCCTGCCGGGGGGCGAAGACGTCAATCCCGCCGCGGAGCCGGCACGGACACGCAATGCGCTTTCCCCGGCCGGTCGGAAGGAAAACTTGCCGCCCATGCCGCCGGGAAAAGCGGGCGGCAGGGCGTCCGACGATCTCCTTCTGCCGCCCCCGCTTTCGGCGCGGGCAGCGGCGGACAGCTATGATCCGGAAAAAGATCCCTTCCTGTTTGAGGACGACTTCGGGCCGCCCTCCGGCAGGGACGCATACGCCGGAAAAAGCGCGGGCGACGGGGTGCGGGATGCCGGCCTGCGCCTTCCGCCCGCGCGCAGGGACGGCAGACGATGAGCGGAAGGCGGGCGCTCGGCGCCCTGGCTCTTGTGGTGAAAAAGGGCAACCTCCGCGCCGGGGCGACCTGTGCGGAGCTGGCCGACATGCTGACCCGCCGGGGCGTCGCGTTCAGCACGACAGTTTATCCCGACAACGACCCTGCCGCATGTCTTCCGCCTGATGCCGGGCTTATCCTGGTACTCGGCGGCGACGGAACCTTCATCGCCGTCGCCCGCCGATGTCTGGACCGGGCCGTGCCCGTAGGCGGAGTCAACTTCGGCCGCGTAGGTTTTTTGAATGAACTGACCCCGGAAAACTGCGTCGACGTGCTTGCCGGGACTCTGGAAAGCGGCCCGGCGACGAAAAAACACCTGTCTCTGCAGTACGCGCTGCGGCGCGGCAACGGCGAACAGTTCAAGGGCGAGGCGGTCAACGATGTGGTGCTGACGCGCGGCAGGACGGCGCGTCTGTGCCGCCTGCGCCTTACCGTCAACGGCCGCCCCTTTATTGTCCTGCGCTCGGACGGCCTGATTTTTTCTACTCCCATCGGGTCTTCCGGCTATTGCTGCTCGGCAGGCGGGCCGCTGATGGCGCCGGGACTCAATGCCTACGCGGTTACAGCCATCTGTCCCTACCTGAACGCCTTTCACCCTCTGACGCTCTGCCCGGAAACGCGCTTTTCCGTCCGTGTCGAGGATCCTGCGCCTGATATCTATCTTACGGTGGACGGGCAGGAAAGCCGTCAGGTTGCCGTGGGCGACGTTCTGGAAGTGCAGGGTCTGCGGGAACGCCTGATCACGGCTGATTTCGGGTCGGCAGGCTATTTTGAGCGTCTGTTGCAGAGGGGGTTCGCCGCTCCGGGCGGAGCCGTATAAACAAACGCCGGCTGCCGCCGAACTGAGGGCATTTAACGCGTGAAACAGTTCGCTTACGGCAGGCTTTGCCTGCCGTGAATGCGCATCTCAAGCGTAAAATGCCATAGGACGCGTTGCTTTATTCTTTAACTTATTTGGCATACCCCACAGCCCGATGCTCGCGGATCACGGTGACCCGGATCTGACCCGGGTAGGTCAGGTTGGATTCAATTTTCGCGGCAATATCCTTGCAGAGCAGGAAAGTGCTGTCGTCGTCCACATCGTCGGAATTGACCATCACGCGTATTTCGCGCCCGGCCTGTATGGCATAGGCCTTGGAAATGCCGTTGAATGAATTCGCAATGTTTTCCAGGTCTTCAAGGCGCTTGACGTAATTTTCCAGCAATTCCTTGCGCGCGCCGGGGCGTGCGCCGGAAAGGCAATCCGCCGCCTGGACGAGCACGGCCAACGCGCTTTTCGGCGGCGTATCCTCATGATGCGCCGCTATGGCGTGGACGATATCCTTGTTTTCGCCGTAGCGCTTGACCATGTCGGCGCCGATGATCGCGTGTGAACCTTCTATTTCATGGTCCAGCGCCTTGCCGATATCGTGCAGCAGGCCGGCGCGCTTGGCCCGCTTGATGTCCATATCCAGCTCGGCCGCCATGACCCCGCAGAGAGAGGCCACCTCCAAAGAGTGCTGCAACACGTTCTGCGAAAAGCTGGTGCGGAATTTGAGCTGCCCCAGCAGACGCACGATGTCCGGATGCATGCCGTGCACACCGGCATCGAAGGTGGCCTGTTCACCCACTTCGCGCACATGCACCTCAAGCTCCTGCTCAACCTTGCGCACGATATCCTCAATGCGCGCGGGATGAATGCGCCCGTCCTGAATCAGGTGCTCCAGAGCCGTCTTGGCCACCTGCCGGCGTAAAGGACTGTAGGCCGAAAGAATAACCGTCTCCGGGGTGTCGTCGATAATCAGATCCACGCCGGTCGCCGCTTCAAGGGCGCGGATGTTGCGTCCCTCGCGCCCGATGATGCGTCCTTTCATGTCTTCACTGGGCAGAGTGACGGTGGTCACCGTCTGCTCGGCCACATAGTCGCCCGCGTAACGCTGGATGGCGGTGGCCAGGATCTCCCTGGCCTTGCGGTCCGCAAGCTCCCTGGTCTCGGTTTCGATGAGACGCATCATGCGGGCCGCTTCATGCCGGCTTTTGGCTTCTATATCCGCAAAAAGACCGGCCCTGGCTTCTTCCATGGTCAGCCCGGCCACCTCCTGCAGACGCTGTTCCTGCTCGGCTATCTTCGCGGCCAAGGTCTCCCGCTGTTCCTCCAGTTCCTTGCCCTTGCGCGTGAATTCCCGTTCCGTCAGCAAAAATTCCTGCTCGCGCTTCCGGGCGTTTTCCAGTTTGGCCTCAAGCTTTTCGCTCTGTTCCTCAAGTTTTTTGTCCCTGGTCTTGAATTCGCGTTCCCGCTCCTTCAATTCCGCCTCCATAAGCCGCTTGGCTTCCAGTACTTCGTCCTTGCCCTGGAGAATAATTTCTTTTTTGTGCGCCTGGGCCTCCTTTCTCGCCTCCTCAATAATTCTCCGGGCAAGCAGATCGGCGCCCTTGAGACGCCGCGCTCCCGCCGCGCGGACCAGCAACAGGCTTACGGCCGCTCCGCAGAGAGCTGCAACGGCGACGCAGACAACGAGACTCGTATCCATATTCACCTCACGGCAGGATGCGGGCGGGCAAAAAAAAGCGCTTCTCCGGGCGGAGAAAGCGCGGCCGAAAAAGGAGAATGCCGGTCTCGACAACGAAAAAGTCGGTAACCCCGGAGGAGCCGTGCGGATACCCTCCCGCAGAACCTGTGGCGCTACGGCGGAGTAATCGGACGATCCTTAAGGCTTCCCGGCGTGTCCCGGGCCTGCACACAGAATCGCCGCTCAAACCCCTTTACTTATGCTTGTGAGGCCTGCGACGGCAACCGTCACCTGCGCTCCAGGGTGTCCTTTCATTACTGATAGATGCGATAAAAAGTAAACTATTTTACCGCGGAACCGCCGGCCGGAAAGCGTAATTTCCGGCCGGCTCACGCTGCTTCGCGGCGCATCGAACCTTACGGGCGATGCTTGCCGGCTTCCGCAGAAATCAGTAAAAAGCGGTCAGCGCATTGCATATCCTTCGACTTTTTCAAGTTTGTCCAGAAGTTCGCGTATCCGCCGCTCTCCCTCGTCCTTCTCGTGCAGCATGACCGACACGTCGTCAGCCAAAGACAAAGCGAGAAAAGCAAGCAGCTTCTCCTTGCCGAGCGATCCGCCGTGCCGTGCAAGCCGTTCGTACCTCTCGTCCAAAAGATCTTTTGCTTTCCCTATCCGGCCGGAATCTGCTTCAGCCTTAAAGGACAGCTCCAAACCCAGCACTTCGAGGGTGTGGCTGTGCATGACCCTACTCTTGACCTGCCCGATCCTTAATCAGCGCCACTATAGACTCAATCCGCGCCACCGCATCGGTGGTCAGCGAACGCTCTCCCGCCAGCTCGTTTCTCAGCTTGTCGTTTTCATCTTTCAGAGCCTTGATTGCCTCGGCATGCCCCTCCCTGAGGGCGGCATTCTCGGCAACGAGCTTGTCGAACCTGTCCAGCACGGCGCTAATACGTTGCTCTAGTTGTTCGATAAGTTCCATGTGTTCCCAAGTAGCGCCTTTTCCCGATTAAGGCAAGCAAAAACAGGAAAATCGTCTACAGAAAAACAGGAAAGAGGCGGCGGACGTGAAGGACAAAAGTCGTCTTGACCGCCGCGCGGCGAAACGCTAGGCTGCGCGCTGTATAAACGGCGGCGGGGCAGTTGTGAACTATGGGGCGGTTGTGAACGATTCAGTGAACGGCCAGGTCCTTGCGGAAGCCGCCTGCGGGGGTACGCCCCTTGCGGCGCTCCCGGACAAGCTTCCGCGGCATGTGGCAATTATCATGGACGGCAACGGCCGCTGGGCCGAGGCCAAAAATCTGACGCGCAGCGAGGGGCACAGGGCTGGGACGTCCGCTGCCCGCGCCGCGGTTGAAGAATGCCTTGATATCGGCATAGCTGAACTCACCCTGTACACCTTTTCCAGGGAAAACTGGACGCGCCCGGCGCGCGAAGTGCGTTTTCTGTTCAGGCTGCTGACCGATTTCATCAACAAAGAGCTGCCTGTACTGGAAAAACGGGGCGTCCGCCTGTTGCTCATCGGCGAGACCGCGGAACTGCCGCTTTACGCGCGCAAGGCGCTGGACAGAGCCTGCCTGCGCACACGGAGCAATGCGCGCATGGCGCTCACCCTTGCCCTGAACTACTCCGGACGTGAGGACATAGCGAGGGCCTGCCGCCTGTATATGCAGTCCGGAGCCCCCGCTTCCGCGCTGGACCCGGACGCGCTGGCCCGCCTGCTGTATACGGCCGGCAGGCCGGATCCGGACCTGATCATCCGCACCGGCGGCGAAAAACGCCTCAGCAATTTTCTGCTTTACCAGGCTGCGTACAGCGAACTGTATTTCTGCGACGCGCTCTGGCCGGACTTTACGCCTGCCGACCTGCATGCCGCCCTGCGCGACTATGCCTGCAGAACACGGCGCTACGGGGGCGCCGGCGGGCATTCGGGACACGGCAATCCGCAGCCGCCGGCCGCAGCCGGCATGCTCCTTTCCGGAGGTTGTTGATGATCAAACTCTTTACCCGCCTCGCCGCCCTCCTGAAAAAAAACGACCGTCCCGCCCGCGCGGCCGCTGTCCTGCAAAAAAACGACCGGCTTGTCCGCATCGGCACGGCGCTGGCGCTTTCTCTCGTGATCGCCGCGGCCGTGGCCTGCGGCGGGCTGCCGTTGCGCCTGCTTGTGCTGCTGATCGCCTGTATCGGGCTCATGGAATTTCTTGCCATGCATACCGGCCCGGCCCGCCCCGGTCTCAAGGTTGCGGGGATTGTGATCTGCGCGGCGCTTGTACTCTCCGGAAGCATTGATCCCCTGGTCACCCTGGCGGCGGCGGCCCTCGGCGCCCCGGCCGCGGGACTTGCCGTGCTTTGCGGCCGCATCAGGGGCCGGGATCGCCTCTCCGCAACAGACTACGCCCCCCTTTTTTTCGGAGCGGTCTACATTCCCCTTACCCTGCAGCTTGGTCTGTATCTCGCGCCCGCCGAGCAGTTCCTGGTCATTCTCTGCGCCGCGGCCTCGGATACGGGAGGTTATTATGCGGGTACGCTGCTCGGCCGGCACAAACTCTGCCCCGCGATCAGCCCTTTGAAATCCTGGGAAGGCTTCGGCGGGGGGCTGGTGCTGTGTACGGCGGTATGTCTGCTTATGGGTGCGGCCGCCGGGCCCCTGCAATGGCGTTTTTTGCATCTGCCGCTCTGGGCCTGGGCGCTCATGGGAACGGTCCTGCATCTTGCCGCAGCGGCTGGAGACCTTTTTGAATCCGCCCTGAAACGCGGGCTGGGCCGCAAAGATTCGGGCAATTTGCTGCCGGGCCACGGCGGGATGCTCGACCGCATCGACAGCTTCCTGTTCGTGCTGCCGACGTACACGCTTATCCGCATCGTCACGCGCCTGGCGCAGGGATCCTGAACGCTGTGCGCTATATCTCGGGACTGCCGCAACCCCAAACCGGCAAGGGACCGCGTGTGCTGGCCGTGCTCGGCAGCACGGGATCCATCGGGCGTTCCGCGCTGGAAGTAGTGCGCCTGCATCCGCAACGCTTCCGCGTCGCGTCCCTGGCCGGCGGCAGAAACATGGAACGGCTCGCCGCCCAGGCCGAGGAATTCAGACCCGCCCTGCTCTGCGCGCAGGATGAGGAAAGCGCGCAACGCCTGCGCAGCCTGCTGCCCCGCGGCCTGCGCCCGAACGTACTCGTCGGGAGCGAGGGCTGCGCGGAAGCGGTATGTTCGGCGGATATCGACATGGTCGTTTCGGCGCAGTCCGGAGCGATCGGGCTGCGCGGCACCTACGCCGCCGCCTGCTCCGGCAAAATCATCGCCCTGGCCAACAAGGAATCGCTGGTGCTGGCCGGACGGCACATAAGAGAAGCCTGCGCCCGCAGCGGAGCGTCCGTTTTGCCGGTGGACTCGGAACACAACGCCCTTTTTCAGTGTCTGGCCGGCAGCGACGGACGCGCGTTTCCGACTGAAGGACGGGGATTCCTGCGCCGGCTGATTCTTACGGCCTCCGGCGGTCCTTTTTTCGGCCGGACCAAAGAAGAGACGGACCAGGCCCGGCCCGACCAGGCCCTCAAACATCCCACATGGAACATGGGCGCCAGGATCAGCATCGACTCGGCCACGCTGATGAACAAAGGACTCGAACTCATTGAGGCCCATCACCTGTTCGGCCTGCCCATGGCGGATATGGATGTGGTCATACACAGGGAGTCCGTAGTGCATTCTCTGGCGGAGTTTACGGACGGTTCGCTGCTTGCCCAGCTCGGCGCGCCGGACATGCGCATCCCACTTTCCTACTGCCTGGGATTTCCGGAGCGTCTGTACAACGGGGCGCCCGCGCTGGACCTGGCTGCCCTGGGATCCCTGCATTTTTCTCCTCCGGACCGCCTTGCCTTTCCCTGTCTCGACCTCGCCCGCAGCGCCGGGGAAAAGGGCGACGGATACCCGGTGGTCCTGAACGCCGCCAATGAAGTGGCCGTGGACGCGTTTCTGGCCGGGCGCATCCCCTTCGGAGCCATTCCCGGCATCGTTGAACGCTGTCTGGACGCGTACGGCGCAAGCCGCGCCCGGCTCCGTCCGGAGAACAGCGGTTCATCCGCGAATTGCGCCGGGGTCTCCCGGGAAGAAGAGCTTGCCAAGCGCCGAAAAAATGTTGATGATTACAAAGAGGATGTTGCCGGATGTTGCCGGGATCGATCCTGCGGCGTCCGGCAGGGGAACGATCCTGCTTCCGGCGCCGGGGCGATTTGCGGGTCCGCCGTTGCGCCTGCCCCCGGCGGAGCGGACGCCGGCGACGCGTTCCCCGGCGCGCCGGACACTATTGAGGCTGTTCCGGCGCTGGATGCCGCCGCGCGGGTCCGGGCACGGCGCGAAGCGGAATTTTTTGCCTGGTGAGGGAGTATGCTGCCGTTTTTTTCTTTTTGCGAGGACCGCGTATGGTCATGCGCGCCGGCATAACCGGCATTTCGGTCCCGGCCGCGGCCGTGACGGCGCTGCTGCACATTTGCGCCTGTTCCGTCATCCAGCCCGCGCCCCGCAACATCCCCAGGGAAGAAAGCCGCTACGACGATGCCGACATCAGGACCGAATTATCCAGCATCCTGCTGGGCATGGACCCGTCCGCAGCCAACGGGGTCGGCGTGTACTGCTTCAACGGCCGCGTCTTTCTGATCGGCGAGGCGGACAAGGAATTCCGCAGCCGGGCGCTGGAGGCGGCCCGGCAGGTGCCGGGAGTGAAGGAAGTGGCGCCGCACTGGTTTCCCGCCGGCTCGGGCCATGCGGACGAGGATGCGGCCGTTGCCGCGGCGATAGAGGAGTTGCCGCTTTTCGCGGGTAAAGTGGCAGGCGTCCGCGTTGCCGTCGACGTGCGCGGCGGGCATGTCGTGCTGGTGGGCCTCGCTCCCGCCCAGGCCGATATAGACAGCCTTGTGCGGGAAGTTAAACGCGTCAGCCATGTCAAAAGCGTCACAAGTTACATCCTTCCCGATTGACGATGCCGGGGCAAGGATGGACAGGCCTTTTTCAGGCGCGTTCATGCCGATGCTGAGGATCCGGAGATGAGGCTGTGGGCGCGTCCCTGACCGTGCTGGGCATTGATCCCGGCTCCCGTTGCCTCGGCTGGGGCTTGGTGCGGGAATGTTCGGGCGTGTTGAGTCTTGTGGACAGCGGCGTCATCCGGCCCAAGGGAGACGCCTTTTCCGTGCGCCTGGCCTTCATTTTCCGCGCGCTTTCCCAGGTAGCGGCGGACGGCCGGCCGGATGAAGCGGCGGTGGAAATGGTCTTCACCCACAAAAACGTAATGAGCGCGCTGAAACTGGGGCAGGCCAGGGGCGTTGCCGTGGCGGCCTGCGCGGCTCAGGGCGTGCCTATTTTCGACTACGAGCCCGCTGTGGTGAAGAAAACCCTGGTGGGAACGGGGCAGGCTGAAAAAAGCCAGGTTGCCTTTATGGTCGGCAGGATGCTCGGGGTCAGGCCGGACTGGCCGGCCGATGCCGGAGACGCCCTTGCCTGCGCCGTCTGCAGGCTGAATATGCGGCGCATGGAGATGCTCGCGGCCGGAGCGCGAAGCCCCCGGAGTTCCCCGTGAACGCGGCGCAAAGTTCAGCGGACCCGGCCGGGGAAACCCTGAGCGCGCGGCAACGCCGCGAACTCAAAGTGTACCTTCTGGCCGGCACGGCCGCGCTGGAGTTCATGCTGGCGTCCGCGGCGCTGCTCTACGCCTTCGTCAACGGGCACACCGGCCCGGACGGACGCTTTGTCTTCGCTTTTCCCGTAACGGCGTTTGCGGCGGCGGCCCTGCTTGTACCGGCTCTGCTCCTGCTGTTCGTCCATCTCGCCGATGTCGGGCTGTTCCGCAAAGGCCGCCCGGGAAGCGCACCCGGCACGGAGGGGGAACGCGCGGGCGGACAGGCCGCGGCGGCGTGGGAAGCGCTGTTGCCGGAGCGGCTTGCGCGGCTTTTCCGCATCCTGCGCGGTGTGCCGGCCGTTGCCCTGCTTGTGGGGATTATTCTCCTGGGCGCGGCTTTGCTGACTCTGGACGGCGTACTCGGCGCTCTGGGCCGGCTGGCCGCAATCTTCGCGCCGCACGCCGAACTGCTTCTGGTTTGCCTGAGCGCTGCGGCCTGCTTTGCCGTGGCCGGCGTTTTGCTGCTGCGCTACCGCACGCGCAGGATGCGCGAGGAATATGCGTTCCGCCGTGAGGTGCTGGAAAAGACCGGCGTGATTATTGTGGAGAAGGGCAGCCGCGCTCTGCCGCCGGACGTGATCGGGGTCACGCCCCAGATCCTGCCTGCCGCCGAACCTGACCGGCCCGCCCTGCCGCCCGCGCCCGGAGACGAACGACCCGGCGCGTGACGCGATCCCATGAATCAGGCTGCGGAATGCCCACTGCGCGGGCGCTCAAGGCAGGGCGTTCACCGGCTTGTGCGCCTGCGCCGCGGCCGCCACGGTCTGCCGGACCGGGGTTTGCCGATTTTTCGTTGCCGCGGGGCGTTGTCCGGCCGGAGCCTGCTTTTTTTTGGATGCTGCGGCAACCGGGGTGGTCTGCCCGGTTTTGCCCGGCCGGCTCTTCTCTGCCGAAGCGTGTTTGACGACGGCGCGGCGCGCGCCGGCGCTTTTGTGCGCAACGTTTCCCGATGCCTTGGCCTGACGGGCAGGGTGCTTTTTACCGCTTTTCGAGTTTTTTCCGGCGGAAGAACCCGCGCCTGCCGCCGCTTCGCTTTTGACTTTCTCTAGATAGGCGGCATACAGCGCCTGCTCGCTGCCGTCGCGGGGGATGCGGCGCGCCCCGGCAAAACGCCGGGCAAAGTACTCCTCATCCATGCCGCTTTCCGCGACTACCTTGCCGTTGCTCGGGCTGTGTATGAATTTTCCGTTGCCGGCGTATATGCCGGAGTGCCAGCCCGTTCGGCTGCGGATACCCTTGAAGACGACGATGTCGCCGGGCTTGAGGTCTTCCCTGCTCTGCACCGGCATGCCGAAACGAATCTGCTCGCGGGCGCTTCTGGGCAGTCGGATGCCTATCTGCCCGTATGACCAGAGCACCAGACCGGAGCAGTCGAAGCCCGTCTGCGGGGAAGATCCCCCGAAACGATACGGCGCGCCCAATCCCTTGCGGGCCGCGGCAACGACGTCATGCTCTGATGCCGAAGAACGCGCCTCTGAAGCGGGCTGCTCATCCGGCGCGTTTATGGACGCGCAGGCGGAGGTTACGGCAAGGACGGCGGAAAGAAGATAACAACAGACACTGCGCAGACGGCGGGAGGAGCCGGAGGACACGAAACGGTGTGCCCGGCCGCTGTTCGTGATGTTCATGCAGCGCTTTTTAGCGCACACGCGGAAACAAGGCAAGTTTTTTCTGTATGTTCGGCAATTTTGATTTCAGGGAAACGCTGATTTATTCTTTTGAAAGGCTGAAGCCCGCTTCAGGCCTTGTGCCTTTCCTGCATTAATCGCGCTTCCTTAAATACGCGATAAAAAAGGAGGCGGCATTCCGGTTGCCGCCTTCCATACCCTGCGATCGGGTCCTTGTTTCTGAGCAGCCGGGTACAGCGCAAGGTGCAAGTGAAGCGCTCCGGCTTCCCGACCGGGCGGAGAGTAAACACCCGGTCGGGATCACAACGATAGCTTGGGAGGAGGAACAGTGGTATCGTTGCTGCATACGTTCAGCTATATGCTTGCATATATCATGCCTGACACGAAATACCTGTAAAAACAGCAACATAGTTTCGCGCAACGCCCGTTGTCCGCAATATTTTGCACAGATGTGCAAGAAATGCCGCAAATCTTGCACATATTCTCCCGTTGCCTGCACAACGCGTTCGCCCCGGCGTCCCGCGCATGCGCCCTTGTCCGGCATGGCGAAAGGCAAAGCCGCCGCCCACAGGTTTTTGAAAAATCAGGCTTTGCCTGTTTTTCAAAAACTTTGGCGTCCTGCATTCAAACTCGTTTGAAAGCAACCCGGCATCAGTCGTTTTCCCGCCCCTGCATCCTTCGATGCAGGGCAAAGCGCGAGATGCCCAGGTACTCCGCAGCCTTGCTTTTATTACCGGCGAAACGGTCCACGGCGGCGCGTACGACGGCATCCAGCACCTCATCCAGTTTGACCGGCGCCTCCGGCAAAGCGACGCGCAATCTTCCGTCCGCGCCGAGACAAAGTGCCGCTTCCCCGGCCCGCGCAGATGCGGACGATGGGCCGGCCGGGGCGTTCTGAAGGTCCGGTTCCCCGGCGGCGCGCGCAAAAGCGTCGGCCGGTTCCTCCGCTCCCTGGTAAAGAAAGCCGATGTGCGCGGGCAGCAGCAGTTCGCCGTCGTGCATGAGCACGGCGCGTTCCACGGCGTTTTCCAGTTCGCGCACGTTGCCGGGCCAGGGATAATGCAAAAGGGCCTCAAGGGTTTCCGGAGCCGGTCCCTTGAAATGTTTTTTTCTTTTGCGCGCTTCGCGCAACAGGAAAAACTCGACAAGGGCGCGGATGTCTTCCGGCCGGCCGCGCAGGGGGGGAATGCGCAAATGCCCGACGCGCAGGCGGTGATAGAGGTCGCGCCTGAAGCTGCCCTTTTCCACCATGTCCGTCATATTGCGGTTGCCGGCGCAGACCACGCGCGCCGCGAAACTGCGTTTTTTCATGCCGCCCACGCGGTAGAAACTGCGTTCTTCGAGTACGCGCAGCAGTTTGGGCTGGAGGCTCAGGGGCATTTCCGCCACTTCGTCGAGAAAGAGCGTCCCGCTGCCCGCCTGTTCCAGTTTTCCGGGCGCGCCGTCGGCCCGGCTGCCCGTAAAGGCTCCGGCCTCATGCCCGAAGATCTCGCTTTCAAACAGTTCATGGGGGATGGCGGCGCAGTTGACGGCCATGAACGGGGCGTCGTTGACGCCGTCGCCGTTGTGAATGTAACGGGCGAGCACTTCCTTGCCCGTGCCGGTTTCTCCCTCGATAAGCACGGAAATCGCCGGCTCGGCATGCAGGATCAGGGCTTCGTGCAGCAGGGTGGTCATGGCGGCGGATTCGGCGATCACCGTACCTATGCCCGTCACCTCGCGCAGCACCCTGCGGGTGTCTTCCAGGTCGCGGCGCACCGCGGCGGCGGTCTCGGAAACGCGCTGTTCCATGACCGTATGCAATTCTTTGTTCTCAATGAGCAAGGACTGGTGTTCGGCGCAACGATCGACGACAGCCGCGAGTTCGCGGGCGTTGATGGGCTTGTTCAGGTAGTCGTAGGCCCCTTTGCGCAGGGCATCGACGGCCGTGGACATGTCCCCGTGGCCGGTAATGAGTACGACGTCGCCGGCGGCGCAGTGCGGGTCGGCCTTGAAGCGGGCCAGCAGTTCCAGGCCGTCCATGCCCGGCATGCGGATATCCGTGATGATCAGCGGAAAAAATTCCTTGCGCACGGCGGCGAGGGCGCCGATGGGACTTTCCACGCCGCGCGGCTCGTGCCCGAGGTCTTTAAGGACCAGGCAAAGGCTCTGCAGGCTGTCCCTGTTGTCGTCAACCACCAGAATCCGCATGTCCGGCAATACTCCGCGAAAATGCCGCGCGTTGATTTCCGCGAAAATCAGCGGCGTGTCCTCATACCAGGTTGCATTCAAACGCGTTTGAATGCAAGACGCCGAAGTTTTTGAAAAACAGGCGAAGCCTGATTTTTCAAAAACTTGCGGGCGGCGGCTTCGCCTCCGCCATGCCAATTTGCTTTCTGCAGAAAGCAAATTGGCATCAACTGTAAAAATCGTCGGGGGGAAGGCGGTCCCACACAATTTTACCTCTGTTTTTCTTCTGCCTGCGCAGCAGCACATAGACGGCGCCGGCGCCGCCGTCGCAGGCGCAGGCGGTGCAGAAGGCCAGGACTACACGCTTGAAGGGCGCGCGGCACAGCATGTCCTGCAGGAGCCGGCGCAGCACGCCGACGCCGTCCGGGGAGTTCCTGCCCCGCCCCGTCACCACCATAACGCAACGCAGGCCGCGCATGTAGGCGTCCTTGATAAAGACATGCAGAGCGTCGCCTGCCTGACGCGCATTCATGCCGTGCAGGTCCAGGTGTTTTTCCCGGCTGTAGCGGCCGCAGCGCAGGCGGGCCATGACGGCGGGATCCAGGCCGCGTACGCAGCCTTCGAAATATTCGCCCGCGTGCCGCAGAGCGAAAGCGGCATCGTCGACGGGCAGGGCCGGCGCGGCGTTGTCCGGCAAAGACGGCCGCCGCGTATGCGGAGGCGGCGCGGGCACGGCCCGGCCTTTCCGGCGCAGGGGACGGACGGCGCCCACGGCGGACGCGAACAGCGCCTTGTCGTCTTCGCCCTGTACGGCGGAACCGCCTCTGTGCGGCTGTGGCGCGCAGGCTGCGGGCACGGCGTCGTCCTGAAATTTACGGCCGCGCGTTCAGCTTGCGGCCGCCGCGCGCCTTGCCGCAGTCTTGTTCGCCCGGAGCCGCTGCAGAAAGTCGTACCAGCCGTCAAGACCTTCGCCGCTGCGGCAGGACAGGGGCAGGGTCACAAGTCGCGCGTTGAGCCGGCCCGCCGCCCGCGTCGCCCGCTCAATGCTGAAGTCCGTATGCGGGAGCAGGTCGATCTTGTTCAGGACCATGGCGGCGGCAAGATTGAACAGCAGGGGGTATTTTTCCGGCTTGTCGTCGCCTTCCGGCACACTGAGCAGGGCGACCTTGCAATCTTCGCCGCAGTCGAATTCCACAGGGCAGACGAGGTTGCCGACGTTTTCGATGAACAGCAGGTCCAGCACCGCGAGATCAAGGCTGTCCAGAGCCTTGCGCACCAGCGCCGCATCCAGGTGGCAGCCGCCGCCGGTATTGATTTGCACGGCTTTGCCCCCGGCTGCGGCGATGCGCCGGGCATCGTTGTCGGTTTGCGGGTCTCCTTCGATGACGGCCATGGACAACGTCGCGCCGAGGTCGCGGAAGGTTCGCTCCAGCAGCGCCGTTTTCCCCGCGCCCGGAGAACCGATGAGGTTTAGGACGGCGACCCCGTGCCGCGCAAAAAGCGCGCGCAGTTGTGCCGCTTCGGCATCGTTGTTTTCCAGCAGGTTGCGGACGAGGGGGGTTTCCATGCCTGCCTCCACGACAGCGTCGCGATTCCGCGGCCGGGCCGGCGCAGGGACGATTCCCTGCCGGGCTGCGCCCGCTGAACGCGCTCCAGGAGTACCGTCAGGGATCCGGCTCTACGGTCAGCCGCCGTACATACAGTTCTCTGCCGGCCGTCACCCTGTGCCCGAAATCTTCGCCGCAACGAGGGCACGGGGCAACGGGCGATACCGGAAACGCGTCCGGTGAAAATTCTTCTCCGCAGGCCCCGCAGGCAAGGCGCAGCGGTTCTTCCGCAATGGTCAGCTCCGTCCCGGCAAATTCCGTACCGCGCGTCATAATCTCAAAAGCTGCGGCCAGCGCCGCAGGCAGGGCGTTGGACAGGGCACCGCAACACAGCGCCACGGCGGTAACGCGCGCCCCCGGACCGTATTTGTCCCTTTCTTCACGCATAATCGCCAAAAGGGACGCGACCAGAGAGGCTTCATGCATGAAGGCAAAATACGGCAAAACGCCGCAAATGCCAAGTCCGTATTTACAAAGTGTCAACAGCACATTATTTTGCCCGGTATAGGTTGCACACGAATTGACCGATCCCCATCGATCCGTCAGCGGGTTAAGTGGTTAGTCGGACCTTCCATCGGCATGAGGTATCCAGAAGCGTACGGCTGCGCTGGAGCGCACGATAACGTACGGTATTTTTCGCACATTCAGAAATTGAAGTAGCTCACCAAGTCGGTTAGGTTTCGGTTCTCATATCCACCACCTACCCAGCAAGGAGAGCTACGTAATGGAAGCTATCAAGGAGCACGAAAAAAAGAAAGACTCAGTTGTTTCAGTAAATGAGCAAGAATTGCGCGCACATGTGTCCGAA
>JAISMY010000041.1 GCA_031276485.1 Desulfovibrio sp.
TATTGGCCTATCAATGCGTACAAACCATACGAAAAAGTCTCAAAGAGCACGGTATAAATAGTAGTTGGCATGTACTGCGGGCCAGACTTTCACAACATACGCGAGCGACATGCAGTTTCCGCCGAGCCGATGGCGCCGCACTGCACATACGCAAGGCCATGCTGCCGCCGGCAGAAGCACAAAGGATATATCGTGCACTGGGCATAGTCGATAGGCCCGGAGGAATAAAAAAATGTGTAAATTAAATAAGTTATAAAAACTGTTGTGCCATACAAAAATACAATATGCTAAAATTATTAATTTTTTCTTCAATTTTGTTAAACTCGGGTTAGGGTAATTGAAAAACAACTCCGTATTGAAATGTCCGGGAGAGAACCGCTGTGAGATATTTGGCGGCGGATTACGGCGAAAAGCGTTGCGGCTTTGCGGTGAGCGATGCCGAAGGGCGGGGAGCCTTTCCCCGGCCTGCGCTCGCCGTGCGCGGGCGAAAGCATTTCCTGGCGGCAACGGCCGCCCTGGCCTTGGAAGAGGACGCCGGAGCCGTTGTTCTGGGATTGCCTCTGCGTCTCGACGGCGGCGAAAACGCCGGTGCGGCGCGCCTGCGCGCCCTGGGCGTTTCGCTGGCGCGCCGCACCGGACTGCCCTTGTACCTTATGCCGGAGGCATTGAGTTCCTGTGACGCCGAAGAACGATTGCGGGAGGCAGGGAAGAGGGGGAAAAAACTTAAAGACGCCCTGGACGGCGCGGCCGCCGCCGCTATCCTGGAGTCCTTCCTGAACCTGCCGGAAAACAGGAGGCTCCTGCTTATGCTGCCCGAAGCGGAGACCTGCCGGGATTGCTGCGGCGAGAATTTTGCACTGATTTTTAATGATAAAATGCGTAAACAAAGTGACAATTTGTAAATATCATTTATGAACACTTCCTGAGTGCGGTTGCACACAAAATGAAAAAAATCAACTTGATTTTTTTCTCACTTGTGATAGTGGTAGCGCCGGCTTGAAATCCCGCGTTCAACAGTTCAACACGGTTCAACACGGCATGTTCAGCATGCCCGCTGTTTGCGCGCACGCAGTCTGCGTGAGAAAAACAGTTTTCGCCGAGGGCGGTGGATGCCGCCGATGCCGTAACGGAGAGTATATTTGTGTAAAAAATCGCGAACCCCGGCGACCCTTGTCCGGACGCTGCCGGGCATTGCCTTGCCCGGACTTGCGAACGGACGTGTGCAGCATACATCCATTTAACCTGAGGAGTGAATTTCATGGTTAAATTTCTGAGCGCCGCAGAAGCGGCATCCTTGGTCAAGGACAACGACGCGCTGGTCACCGAAGGGTTTGTGAAGAACTGCTTTCCGGAGCAGTTGGCTGTTGCGCTGGAAGAGCGTTTTCTGAAAACGGGATCACCCAGAGGGCTGACCCTGATCTGGGCCGCCGGCCAGGGCGGCGGAGACGGCACCTGTCTGGATCACCTGGGACATGAAGGGCTTGTAAAAAGGACCATCGGAGGCCATTACAACCTCTCGCCCGCCATAGGCAAACTGATTGCCTCGAACACCGTTGAAGCCTACAATCTGCCGCAGGGCACCATCGCCCAGTTGTTCCGCGACGCGGCCGGCGGCAAGGTCGGCACGGTCACGCATGTGGGTCTGGGAACCTTTGTGGACCCGCGCCTGGACGGCGGCAAGCTCAACGAAAAAACAAGGGAAGACATTGTGGAAGTGGTGACCCTGGGCGGACGCGAGCAGCTTCTGTACAAGGCGCCTCCCATGAACTGCTGCTTTCTGCGCGGCACCTATGCCGACGAAAAAGGCAACATCTCCATGGAGAAAGAGGCCGTGACCCTGAACGGCATGTCCATTGCCCAAGCCGTCAAACGCACGGGCGGCACGGTAGTCGTCCAGGTCGGCCGGGTGGTCAAGGCCGGCAGCCTGCCCGCCAAAGACGTGAAAATCCCCGGCATCTATGTGGATGTCGTGGTCGAGGTTCCCAGCGAAGCAAACATGTTTGAAGTCCCCCCGAGCATGATAGAGCCCCACGCCGGCCTGCGCTGCATCCCAACGGCCTCCCTGCCTCCCCTGCCTCTGGATGAGCGCAAGATCATCGGCCGGCGCGCAGCCTTCGACCTCGTGCCCGGCACGGTGGTAAACCTCGGCATAGGCATGCCCGAGGCGGTGTCCATGGTGGCCAACGAAGAAGGCATCGGCGACTACATGACCCTGACCGTGGAGGCCGGCCCGGTCGGCGGTGTGCCGGAAGGCGGACGCATGTTCGGCAGTTCGGTGAACCCCGACAGCATCCTGGATCAGGCCTACCAGTTCGACTTCTACGACGGCGGCGGCCTGGATTTCGCCTTCCTGGGACTGGCCGAGTGCGACGAACAGGGCAACATCAACGTCAGCAAAATGGGCCCGCGCATCACCGGTTGCGGCGGTTTCATCAATATCACCCAGAACGCCAAGCGCGTGTTCTTCTGCGGCACTTTCACGGCCAAGGGCCTGAAGATACGGGCCGACGACGGCAAACTCGTCATCGAGCAGGAAGGACAAGTGAAAAAATTCCTGAAAAAGGTGGGACACGTCACCTTCAGCGGCGCTTATGCCGCAAAGGTCGGGCAGCCCGTGCTGTACATCACCGAACGCGCCGTGTTCGCCCTGCGCGAGGGCAAACTGCATCTTACCGAGGTCGCGCCCGGTATCGACATTGAAAAAGATATCCTCCGGCACATGGAATTCAAGCCCGTAGTCGCCGATCCCAAGCCCATGGACGCGCGCATTTTCCGCGCCGCCGTCATGGGACTGACGAAGTAGCCGGCCGGAAACCCGACCGGCGGGCACATTGCCCATGCGGTCCGCGCCGCCGTCATGGGGCCGGCAAAGCAGCCGGCCCGGAAACACCGGGGAAACCGCGCTTGTGAAAAAAGTTAATTCGTTTTTTGCCGATTGCCCGCGAGACGGAACGGACTCGGCGCAACCCGTGCTTTTCCCCGGCGCACCGCGTACGGGAGTTCCATTTGTGAAAAAAAGAATTAACTTGCTTTTTTTGTTGATTGCACACAAGACTGACGCGATGTGATTTTCAGAGATTTCGACGTCGCGTCCCGGCGTCCCGCTCTTCCGCCGGAACGTGCCGTAAAAGTCCCCTTGCGGCGGTCGGGTATGTACTGCAACCATTTATCCGTTCTTACAAAGGAGAACAGACATGGCTTACGAGAACCTGATTTTTGAGGTGGAAGAGAAAATCGCCCTGATCACCATAAACCGTCCCAAAGCGCTAAACGCGCTGAACAACGACCTGCTCAAAGACCTCAACGGCGCCCTTGACGAAGTGGAATCCGACGCTGCGATCAAGGGCGCCGTTATTACCGGCGCCGGCAAAGCCTTCGTGGCCGGCGCGGACATCAGCCAGATGGCGTCGTACAACCCTGAAGAGAGCCGCATCTACATGGCCTTCGCCCAGAAAATTTTCAACCGCATAGAAGATATTGAAAAACCGATCATGGCCGCGGTAAACGGCTTTGCGCTGGGCGGCGGCAACGAACTGTGCATGTCCTGCGACTTCCGTTATGCGAGCGAAAAAGCCCTGTTCGGACAGCCGGAAGTCAAGCTCGGCATCATCCCCGGCTTCGGCGGCAGCCAGCGTCTGCCCCGTCTCGTCAATCCCGGCATTGCCAAGGAAATTCTGTTTTCCGGACGCAACGTCACGGCCGAAGAAGCCCTGCGCATCGGCCTCGTGAGCAAAGTGTGTCCCCCGGACGACCTGCTCAACGAATCCAAGGCAATAATGAAGACCATCGTCTCCTACCCCGCCCATGCCCTGCGCTATTGCAAGGTTGCCGTGAACCGCGGCATGGACACCGACCTCTACAAGGGTATTGAGTTGGAAAAGGACTTGATATCCCTGTGCTTCTCCTCGCCCGACCAGAAAGAAGGCATGAAGGCTTTTCTGGAGAAACGTCCGGCGCAATTCCAGAGCTGACCGCAAAGTCGACGGGCGCGCCCGGCGCGCCCGTTGTCGGCCTGCCCTTGCCCCGCGCTCCGGCGGGGGCGCGGGCAGGCAGTTTCGCAGGCCGGGGTAAACCGACACAACGCAGAGAGACGGGCGGAGGGCTACGCTTCCGCTCCGGGACCGGTCCAAGACAGCTGCAAGAGCCGCAACACTCTATTCATGGAGAAGTATGTTATGGTTATCGGCATTATCCTGTCCCTGGTCATGTTGACCATCATCGCCTACAGAGGTCTCTCCGTCATCCTTTTCGCCCCGCTGTGCGCGTTGTTCGCCTGCGTCACGGCGGGGTGGCCTTTGCTGCCGTCCTACACGGAGATTTTCATGACCCGCGGCGTGATCTACGTGAAAAATTTCTTCCCCATCTTTCTGCTGGGCGCGGTGTTCGGCAAGATCATGGAAGAAAGCGGCTGCGCCCGGTCCATAGCCAAACTCTTTGCCGAAAAACTCGGTTCCAAGCACGCCTGCGTGGCCGTGGCCCTCACCACCGCCGTACTCACCTACGGCGGCATCAGCATGTTTGTCGCCCCCTTTGCCGTCTATCCTTTCGCCTACGCCCTGTTCAAGGACGCAGGCATCCCCCGGCGCCTGATCCCCGGCTCCATCTGCATAGGCACCTTTACTTTCGCCATGACCTGCATGCCCGGCTCCCCGCAGATCCAGAACATGATCCCGGCCAACTACTTCGGGACCACCCTGTTCGCAGCGCCGATCTTCGGCATCACCGGCACGATCATACTGGCCGGCGCCAGCATGCTCTGGATCGGATGGCGCCAGAGATCGCTTATGCACGAAGGCTTCGGCGAACTTGATACCCGTTCGACCACCGACTTCGACGACGGCGTTCCCCTGCCCAACCCCTATCTGGCCATGCTGCCCCTGTTCGTGGTACTGGCAGGCAACGTCATTCTGACCTTCTTCGTCATCAATCACTGGGATCAGTCGATCATGACCCAGGTACCCAAGCAGCCCCTCGGCGCGGCCAAGATACCCGTGGCCAACTGGGCGCTGCTGATATCTCTGGTCGCGTCCATACTCACGGCCATCGCCATCAGCTTCAAACAGTTCTCGGCGCGCAGGAATCTCGCCGCCACCCTCAACGCCGGCGCCATCGGATCCCTGCTCGCCATCATGAATACCGCGTCGGAAGTGGGTTACGGCAATGTGGTCAGCTCCCTGCCCGGTTTCACATCGGTCAAGGAATTCCTGATGTCCATCGACTTCGGCGGCAGTCCGCTGATGTCCGAATTCATCACCGTCAACGTACTCGCCGGCGTGACCGGTTCCGCTTCCGGCGGCATGAGCATAGCCCTGGAAGCCATGGGCAAAACTTTCCTTGAATGGGGCGCTCAGGTCGGCATCGGCCCCGAACTCCTGCACCGTGTGGCCGCCATGGCCTCGGGCGGTCTGGATTCCCTGCCGCACAACGGCGCCATCATAACCCTGATGGCCATAACGGGCATGACGCACAGGCAATCCTACCCCGACTGCGGCATGGTCTCGGTCGTCATGCCTATTGTCGTCACCTTTATCCTGGTGGTCATCTGGACCCTGTTCGGCTTCACCTCATAACCGCGGTGACGGCCTGATGCCGAATTCTCCCGCGGGATTTTCCGGATCCCCGCGGGAGAACGGCGTCGAATGTCGAATTTACAGCCTCCCGCGCCCGGAGTCCCATTATTCAGGAGAGTGTTGACTTACGAATGATATTTCTCCACCAAAACGCTGTCGCGCAACGGTTTAATGCCCAAAAACATTCGCAGGTCAATCCCCTCGTAAAGAGAACTTGACGGGTAATCTCTGAGTTGAAATGCTCTAAAAATATCTGCTGTTCCGGCATGGTACGTTTTTTCTCCGCTTACCTTCAAGATTTCCGCTGCCGGGGCTTGCAGTATGCGCCGCCCTGTTTTATGGTGTCGCCGCCGGCAACAGGGTAAATTGCGGCGGCGGTAAGTTGCTGCGGCCTCGGGCAGTTTTGGTGCATCAGCGTACCGTCAACCAAAGGAAAAGCGCATGACAGAAAAAACGACACGCCCGTTTCCCGTCCGCGGGCCGGCGCTCTTTGCCGTTTCCCGCCGTCTGCCTCTGTTGATTTGCCTGTTCATTACGACCTGTCTGATTCTTTTCCCCGATACGGCCCTGAGCGCCGGGGGCGGTCTGCACGAAGCCTCCGAAAATCTGGGAACGCAGCTCGGCGTGTTCTGGGTGGCGCCCTTTGTCTGCATGCTGTTGTCCATAGCGATCTGCCCCCTGGCCGTGCCGCATTTCTGGGAGCACAACTTCGGCAAGGTCGCCGCCTTCTGGGGGCTGGCCTTTCTGCTGCCTTTCTCCGTGAAATTCGGCCTTTCCCTTGCCCTGTACCAACTGCTGCACACCGTGCTGCTGGAATACCTGCCCTTCATCATCCTGCTTCTTGCCCTCTTTACCGTGGCCGGCGGCATACGGCTCAAAGGTTCTCTGGCAGGCACCCCGTTGGTGAACACCGGCTTGCTGGCGGTGGGAACACTCCTCGCGAGCTGGATGGGCACCACGGGCGCGGCCATGCTTTTGATCCGGCCGTTGCTGCGGGCCAATGCGCACCGCCGGTACAAGGTGCACAGCGTGGTCTTCTTCATTTTCCTGGTCGCCAACATCGGCGGCGCGCTGACGCCTTTGGGCGACCCGCCGCTCTTTCTCGGCTTTTTGCAGGGCGTGAGCTTTTTCTGGACCTTGGGCAACGTCATTCTCCCCATGACGCTGGCCTCGTGCATCCTGCTCGGCGTCTATTTCATCGTCGACGGCATTCTGTACGCCAAAGAAGGGCGTCCGGCCGCCCCCGGCGGCGGTGACGAAAAACTCGGCGTGGACGGCAAGGTGAATTTCCCCCTGCTGGTCTGCATCGTACTCCTGGTGCTCATGAGCGGCATGTGGAATCCGCAGGTGGAATTCGCGGTCTACGAAATACACCTTGAAATGCAGAATGTGGTGCGTGATTTGCTGCTCCTTGCCGTGGCATGGTTCTCCTGGAAGCTGACCGCGCCGGATTGCCGGAAGCTGAACGAATTCACCTGGGGTCCGATTCTTGAGGTCGGCAAGCTGTTCTTCGGCATCTTCATCAGCATGATCCCCGCTCTGGCCATTCTCAAGGCGGGGAACAACGGCGCTCTGTCCGCGGTCATCAGCATGGTCAGCGACAACGGACAGCCGAACAACGCCATGTTCTTCTGGATGACGGGCACGCTCTCCAGCTTTCTGGACAACGCCCCAACCTACCTTGTCTTCTTCAATACCGCCGGCGGCTTGGCTGGAATCGCGCCGGAGATGTTCGCGACCCATCTCATGGGGCCTTGGGCGCCGACGCTCACGGCCGTGTCGGCGGGCGCGGTGTTTATGGGGGCCAATTCCTACATCGGCAACGCCCCGAACTTTATGGTGCGCTCCATAGCCGAGGAACTCGGCGTGAAGATGCCGAGCTTTTTCGGCTATATGGCATGGTCCGTAGGCATACTCATCCCGGTATTCATCCTGCTGACCTTCATTTTCTTCTAAGGGCGACGACGATATTTTCCGCCCGGATTCGTCCGGCGGCAAAAGAAATCGGTGACAGGCTCCTCCGCCCCGCCGCAACGGGACGGAGGAAGTATGCAACCTGTAGCGAATGCGGCGGCTCGACCGCCCGGTTATGAGGGTTCCATGAAAAAGATTGCCGTTTGCTACAAGTGGGTGCTTTCCGACGGCGACATCCGCGTCAATGAAAAGACCCGCGAACTGGACATGGAGAAGTGCAAGCCCCAGGTCAACGAGTATGACCGCAACGGCCTTGAATGCGGCGTGCAGATCAAGAAGGCCACGGGCCGGGAACTGGTGGGGATCACCTGCGGCGCCTCTGTTGCCGCTTCAACCAAAGACGCCCTGTCCCGGGGTCTGGACGCGGTCTATTATGTCGAAGACCCCGCCCTGGCCGAACTGGACAAGGTGGGAGCGGCCAAGGTTCTGGCCGCGGCCGTCAAGGCCGTAGGCGATGTGGATGTGGTCATCTGCTCCGAGGGCTCCAGCGACGACTATGCCCAGCAGACCGGGCCCCGTCTCGCCGCCCTGTTGGACATGCCTTCCGTCAGTTATGTGGTCAAGGCAGGCGCCGGAGGCGATGCCTTTACTCTGGAGCGCAAGCTGGAGGAAGGAACCGAAGTGGTCGAAGTCACCGCTCCGGTGGTCATCACGGTGTCTCCGGAAGTGGGCGACGCGCCCATCCCCGGCGTCAAGGACATTATCGGCGCCAAGAAAAAGCCCGCCAACGCCCTGACCCTTGCCGGCATCGGCGTCTCCCCCGACACCGTTAAACCGCGCGCGACGCGCGTAAGCGTTCTGGCCCCGGCAACATCCCGCCGCAAGCAGATTTTGAACACCGAGGGAGTAAGTCTGGATCAAGCCGCCGCGGCTCTGGTCAAGCAGCTTTCCGCAGACGGAGTCCTGTAAGGAGATCACCATGAGTGCTATTTGGATAGTTGCCGAAAACCCCGATTGGGCCGCGGTTATGGTCAGCGCGGCCAAAAGCGCGAGCGCCGACGCCAAGCTCACGGTCTTCGTTCCGCCCCTGCCCGCCGACGGACTCTGGGAAGACTATACGCCTTCACTGGTCGCGAAAGCCAAGGCCGAAAAACCTTCCCTGATCCTGGTCAGCACCTCCAAACGCGGGCGTGATCTGGCCGCCCGCGCCGCCGCGCTGCTGGACGCCCCCTGCTTCAGCGACGCCAAAAACCTCGCCCTGAAAGGCAATGTCTTCAGTTGCGATACCAATGTTTACGGCGGCACGGCCGTGCGCTCCGATTCCACTACGGAACCCCTGGTGCTGGCCACCATAGGTCCCAAAGCCTTTGATCCGGATCCGGCCGGCATCTCCGGCGCAAGCGCGGGCACCCTGGACTACTCCCCCGGCAGGGTCAAGGTGACCGGGCGCAAACCCCGTCCGCCCCAGACCGTCAACCTCGGCGAAGCGGCCAGGGTTGTTTCCGTCGGCCGCGGCTTTGCCGAAGAAAAAGACCTGGCCGCCGCCAGGGAACTTGCCGCCGCCCTCGGCGCTGAAGTGGCCTGTTCGCGCCCCATCGCCGAGTTTTTCAAATGGCTGCCCGAAGAATGCTACATCGGTATTTCCGGGCAAATCATCAAACCGCAGCTCTATGTGGCCGTGGGCATTTCCGGGCAGGCGCAGCACACCTTCGGTATACGCGATGCCAAGGTTATCGTCAGCATCAACAAAGACGCCGAATGCCTCATGCACCAGAACGCCGACTACTGCATCACCGGCGAATGGCAGGCGGTCATCCCGGCCCTGGTCAAGGCTGTCAAAGGATAATTCCGTTCCCGCGGAGACAACGACCCGGATGCGCTCCGGGGCGGGCGGCGCCGCCCGCCCCGGCCGGATCAGGGGAAAAGCGCGGAACGGCTTGGAGCAGTTCGCGAAAGAAACGGGAGAGCCGCTCTGCGGGGATTTGCAGGCAAATCCCCGCCGCGAAACAGGCACAGGCCGGTTTTACCCGCCGCAAACAAACTGTTTCAAGCGTTGTTTGCTATAGTTGCCGCGCCCTTACCTACACAAGGAGAATACAATGGCTGATTATGACGCCATCGTCGTCGGCGCGGGTCTTGCCGGCAGCACGGCCGCCTACTGCATGGCCAAAGCCGGACTCAGCGTTCTGGTTCTGGAACGCGGCGACGCCGCCGGCACGAAAAACGTAACGGGCGGACGGCTTTACGCCCACAGCCTGGAAAAAATCATTCCCGGTTTCGCGAACGAGGCCCCGGTGGAACGGAAGGTCGTGCGCGAACGCATTTCCATGCTGACCGATGAAAGCTGTTTCACCATGGACTTCGGGTCATCGCGTTTCAAAGATCCGGCGAGCGCCTCCTACACCGTCCTGCGGGCCGAATTCGACGCATGGCTGGCGGGCAAGGCGGAAGAAGCCGGCTGCGACGTGGTCTGTCCGGCCGTTGCCGACGACCTGTTGCGCGTAGACGGCAAAGTCGCCGGCATCATCGCGGGTGACGACGAACTTACGGGGGAAGTCGTACTTCTGGCCGATGGCGTGAACAGTCTGCTGGCCCAAAAGGCCGGCCTGAAAAAGGAACTCTCGCCGCACCATGTGGCCGTCGGCGCCAAAGAGATCGTCGAACTGTCCCCGGGCGTGATCAATGACCGCTTCAACCTCAACGACGGCGAAGGCCTGGCCCACCTCTTTGCCGGCGCGCCTTCGCAGGGAATGGTCGGCGGCGGTTTTCTCTACACCAACAAGAGCACCCTCTGCGTCGGTCTGGTGGTTACGGTTTCGGAAATGGCCGAATCCGCAGCCCGGCTGCCGGACATGCTGGAGGCCTTCCGCGAAAGCTCCCCTGTCAAACCCTATCTCGCGGGCGGAAAAATTATCGAATATTCCGCGCATCTGGTGCCCGAAGGGGGCATCAACATGACCCCCATCCTGAGCGCCGACAACCTGCTGGTACTCGGCGACGCCGCCGGCTTCTGCCTGAACCTCGGCTACACGGTGCGCGGCATGGATTATGCGATCGGCTCCGGTGCGCTTGCCGCCGAGACGGTCGTTGAAGCCAAGGAGAAAGGCGACTTCAGCAATGCTGCGCTCGGTTCCTACAAGACCAGGCTGGAAGACAGCTTTGTCCTTAAGGATATGAACACGCACCGCAGAGCACCGGACTTCATCGAACATACCCCCCGCATGTTCAAGGAATATCCTGAACTCGTGGAAAACATCTTCGCGGATATGTTTATGGTCTCAGGTCCCTCGAAACTGATGGTGAAAAAAGCCCTGCCGCATGTCTTCAAGGCCGGGCTGCTCAATCTGGCCAAGGACGGATTCAGAGGATCGCGGGCGCTGTGACGCGTTACGGCAGGCTCCGCAAAAATTTTCTTCGGGTGTGAGCTTTTCAGACCATAAAGGAACTTTGCATGAACGTTGAACAAAAGCTTTCCGCGAACAAATTCGTCGTGGATGAGGGGCACCCGCACATCGTCATCCACCAGGAAAAGATGGACGCGGCGACCGCCAAGGCGCTTACCGTGGTCTGTCCAGCCGGTCTGTACACGCTGGACGACAAGGGGCGCATTATTTTTGAAGTGGCCGGCTGCCTTGAGTGCGGTACCTGCCGCGTGGCCTGTGCGCACATGCCGGGGGCCATGGAGTGGAATCACCCGCGCCCCTCTTTCGGCGTACAGTACCGTTGCGGTTGATTTTTCCGGCCACACCGTTTTTCGGGCCGTTCCGGGCTGTGCCCGGAACGGCCTTACACGCGCCTTGCCGCGTCTGCTCCGGAATATGAAACGCGGACGCGATCCGGAACCTTCGCCGTACGCAGCGGGAACGCCTGCTGGTTTCAGGCCGTGGATCCGGGCCGCGTCGACCTTGCCCGCGCGTTGCGGGAAGCCCTTCAGGGAGGATGCATGTTCACGAGTTTTGCCTACGCCATGGGTCAGCCCGGCGGCGGCGCCGGCGGGGACGCCGCCGGTTTCGCCTCTTTCGTCCCTCTTATTCTCATGTTCGCGGTGTTCTATTTTCTGCTCATCCGACCGCAGCAGAAACGTACCAAAGAACACAAAAATATGCTGGATTCTCTGAAACGCGGCGATGAAGTAGTCGCCGGAGGCGGCATTTACGGACGCATCGTCGAATGCGCGGACGAGTATGTGATACTGGATGTCGGCAATGCCAGACTCAAGATGGCCAGGGCGTCCGTCAGCACTCTGGTGACCCACGGCAGAGGCGAAACGCCCGCCAAAGGTAAAAAGGATTCCGGCAAAAGCTGGTTCGGCAAATCCGGAGCCGACAAAAAAGGCAGGAACGGCGAACCCAAGGCCGTTGCCTCCTCCGGCGACCATGCCGGAGCAGCGGAGGCTTCCGAAGACGGCGCAGCGGACGCTGCCGCGCCCGCGGACAAAACCGCGGAAGCCGGTGCGCGCGCGGACAAGAGCGCGGAAACGGCCGCATCCGCCGGCAGGAACGCCGATTAAGCGCCTTGCCGCAGCCGCCTGATACCCGTCTTGAAATGCTCTCATAAGGAAATGTGATGAGACAAGGCCTTTTGTGGCGCATCATCCTCGGCGCGTCTGTGCTGCTTGCCGCCGTCGTGCTGGTTCTGCCGACCTTTCTGGTCCCGGCCCCCAAGCCGGGCGCCGAAGCCGCTCCCAAAAGCGGTTTGGCCGCCTTTCTGCCTTCAGGCCGGGTCAACCTGGGACTGGATCTCATGGGCGGCGTCCATCTCACTCTGGAAGTGGAAGCGCAGAAGGCCCTGGAAACCTCACTTGTCCAGACCGGGCAGGACCTTATGCGTGAAGCCGGCGCCAAGGGCATACTCATGACCCGGCCCGCGCTCGTCAACGGCGCGCAACTGGAATTTTTCCTTGCCTCGCAGGACAAGCAGGCCCAACTGACAAGCCTGCTGGAAGAGAATTTCGACCAGTTGCGCCTTGCTTCGACAACGCCGGAAGCGGGCGGCAGGCTGCGTTGCGCTCTCGAGTTTACTGCGGCAGCCCGCGACAGGCTGACAAATCTCACGGTGGACCAGGCCCTGACCACCATACGCAACCGCATCGACCAGTTCGGCGTGGCCGAGCCGGACGTGCGCAAGGAACAGGGCGGCAACCGCATCAGCATTCAGCTCCCCGGTTTGACCGATACGCAGCGGGCCGTGGAAATCATCGGCAAAACGGCGCACCTGGAGTTCCGCATGGTGCGCGAGATGGACCCCAACAGCAAAATCCCGCCGCGCGGCGCGCGTATTCTGCCCATGGAATACAAGGACGCCTACGGCAGACTCGTGCAGGAGAGCATCGCCGTCGATGAGACGGCCGTGCTCACCGGCGACCGCATCAGCGATGCGGCGCCGACCTTCACGCCCAACGGCGAAGCCATGGTCAGCCTGTCTTTCGACCGGCGCGGCGCGGACATTTTCAGCCGGCTTACGGAGGAAAACGTCAAAAAGCGCATGGCCATCGTGCTGGACGGCAAGGTGTACTCAGCCCCCGTCATCAGAGAAAAAATCTCCGGAGGCCGGGCCAGCATTACCGGCAATTTCACGCCCGCCACGGCGGGCGATCTGGCCGTGGTGCTGCGCGCCGGCGCGCTGCCCGCGCCGGTCTTGGTCTTGGAGCAGCGCGAGGTCGGCCCCACCCTGGGTCAGGAATCCATCCGCAGCGGCGTGACGGCGGCCGTGGTCGGCGGCGCGGCGGTCATGGCCTTCATGGCTGTATATTACGGGTTGGCCGGGCTGATTGCGGGCGCCATGCTGATTCTGGACATCCTGCTGATCCTGGCGGGCATGGCCCTGTTCGGGGCAACGTTGACCATGCCGGGCATCGGCGGCATTGTGCTGACCATAGGCATGGCCGTGGACGCCAACGTGCTGGTTTTTGAGCGCATACGCGAGGAAATGCGGCGGGGTCTGAGTACGGCGGCGGCCGTGGACGCCGGGTTTTCCCGCGCCATGCTGGCCATCGTGGACTCGAACGTCACCACAATCATAGCGGCCCTGATTCTTTACCAGTTCGGCACCGGCCCGGTACGCGGCTTCGCCGTCACTCTGACCATAGGCGTCCTGGCGTCGATGTTCACGGCCGTCTTTATTTCCCGCATCCTGTTCGACCTTTGGACGGGTAAAAGCGGCCGCAGCATCAGCATCTGAAGAGCATTGCAATGCTGATTTTCCACGCCTGCGGCGACCGTGACCCGGTCCGGCCGGCCCCGGCGCCCGTTCAGCCGACTCCCCTCATCCGGGATACGGAAAACGCATTGACCTTGCGTCCGCTCATACTCCCCCTGGAGCAATTTCGCATTGAAATTGCTCCGGCGGCCGCGGGAGCGGACGCCCGCCGCGAAGGCGCAAGCGCAATTTATTTGCGCGGTAAGGTGCCGAAGCGGGCGTGGTCTGAAGAGAACTTGACGGGTAATCTCAAAGTTGAAATGCCCTAAGCGGAGAATACATGGGACTGCACCTCATACCCGATACGCTGAACGTAGATTTCATCGGCATCCGGCGCTACGCCTACGCCGTATCCTTCCTGCTCATTCTGGCGGGACTTGCTTCCTTCTTTTACACCGGCGGGCCGCGTTACGGCATTGATTTTGCGGGCGGGGCCGTTGTGCAGGTCAAGTTCGCGCAGCCCGTATCCGATGAACATCTGAAGCGGGCGCTGGACGGCGGCGCGTTGCCCGGTCTTGTGGTCCAGAGCTACGGCACACAAGGAACGGATTATGTGCTGCGTATCGCCGCCATGCGCGAGAGCGCCGACGGATTGAGCAAAATCGTGAACGATGCGCTGACCGTCGGACTCGAGGGGACCGGTTATGAAATCATGCGGCTGGAAATGGTCGGTCCCAAAGTAGGGGCGGATTTGCGCGCCCAGGCCCTGGAAGCTCTGTATTACGCCATCCTGCTTATTTCCATATATGTGTCCGGGCGCTTCGAGCGCCGTTGGTTTACGGCTGGTTTCATCGCCCTGGTACTCGGCGTATCCACATTCGGCCTCAGCCGTTTCGGTCTGGACAGGATTTTTCTGGTGCCGGTCGCCATTGCGCTGACCCTGCTGCTCTGCCGGCATTTCAAGCTGGTGTTTGCCATCGGCGCCGTGGTTTCCATACTGCACGACGTGCTGATAACCGCGGGGCTGTACGCCCTGTGCGGCAGGGAATTCGACCTTACCACCATCGCTGCGCTGTTGACCGTTGTGGGCTATTCCCTTAACGACACCATCATCGTCTATGACCGCATCCGGGAAAACCTGAGTAACGACATCGTGACGCCTCTGGGGACGGTGATCAACCGCAGCATCAATCAGACCATGTCCCGCACGGTCTTGACCTCAGGCACCACGTTGATTGCGGTTCTGGCGTTGCTGATTTTCGGGGGCGGCGTCATTTTCGATTTCGCGCTTGCCGTGTTCATAGGCGTTTTCACGGGCACGGCCTCGTCGATTTTCATCGCCAGTCCCATCCTGCTGGCCATGAGCGCGGACATCAAGCGCGAGGATTTTCGTACCGGGCGGGATACGCGCGCCCGTGACGCCGACGGACGGCTGGCGGCGCGGGTATAGGCCGGCAAAGGCGGTTCGGGCATGAACGAACGCGCCGTGCGCAACAGGGTGCTGCGTTTTGTGCTTGCGGCGCTGCTGTTCGGCACCGGGCTGTATGCTTACAGACACTTTCAGGGTCCCGGCCGTGAAGGCGGGCCGCCTCCCGGACCGCGAACGGTACGCGCCGCAACGGCGCGTACCGGCGATGTGGACGTCTTCATACGCGCCCTGGGCACCGCGACCTCCCCGCACACGGTAACCGTCAGAAGCAGAGTGGACGGCGAACTCACAGCCCTGCATTTCGTCGAAGGCAGGCAGGTCGCCGCAGGCGACCTGCTGGCGGAAATCGACCCCAGACCGTACAAGGCGCAGTTGCAGCGGGCCGAGGGCGCGCTGGCCACGGATGAAGCCCTGCTCAAACAGGCGCGGCGGGAGTTGGAGCGTTACCGGAAACTTATCAGGGAACATTCCGTTTCAGCGCAGCAGCTTGAAACACAGGAAGCCGAAGTCGGCCGACAGGAGGGCGCGGTTAAGGCAGGCCGCGCCGCCGCCGCTGAAGCCGAACTCATGCTGGAGTACTGCAGCATCCGTTCGCCCGTTTCCGGCAGGGCGGGCCTGCGCAGAGTCGACCCCGGCAACATGATTCGCGCTTCGGACGACGAAGGTATCGTGGTTATAACGCAATTGCAGCCTATGAACGTGGTTTTCACTCTGGTCGAGAACCAGATAGGCGACGTGCTGAAGGCCATGTCCGGAGGCGCTCCTCTCCTTGTGGAAGTGCGGGGGCAGGACGGGACGCTTATCGAAAACGGCGAGCTGCTGACCATAGACAACCAGATAGACGCGAGTACCGGCACAGTAAAGGCCAAAGCGGTTTTCTCCAACAAGGAGGGGTTGCTCTTTCCCAACCGTTTTGTGAATGTCCGCCTGCGGGTTGCTACGCTCAAGGATGCGCTGCTTATCCCTACCTCGGCCGTGCAGCGCAACAATGAGGGGTCTTTTGTCTATGTGGTGGAGAACGGCAGGGCGGTCATGCGGAATATTCGCCCCGGTTACGCGCAGGACAGGGAATCCGTGGTGGAGGAAGGGCTGCGCGCAGGCGATGTTGTCGTCATTGACGGGGTGGACCGTCTGCGCAACGGCCTGTCGGTCGTTTATTGACGCGGTGCGCGCATCGCCTGCCTGCTGCGCTTTTCACATCAGGACTGTGCCGGTGCGGATCGGGATTACGCCATGTGCAAGTCCTGCATGATCGTGTCTTGCGTTCCATCATAACGCAGGCAGTCCTCCATCTTTTCCTTGCCGTGTCTCTTTGCCGTTTCCGCATACAGAGGAGTGCCGGGGAAAGGGACGCAAGAGGAGAGCTGGAAGGTACGATATGGATTGTTCTCCATAAAACCGAGATTTTTTAAAATTTTTTGGTCTTGCTCAAAAATCGCATCTGTCTGGCCCGGCAAATTCCGCATCGTTGTCAGATGAAATTTTACACGCGGATATTGACGTGTCAGCCTACGTAGCGTGTCGAAAGTTTTTCGACTGCTGAATCCCTTATTGATACGCTTTAAAACATCCAAATTAAAGCTCTCAATCCCAAATTTCATGCCTACACAACCGCAGGAGATCATTTTTTCGAAAAGTTCCAGCGGCGATGTGTCTATACGAGCCATTATTCCCCACGGCAATCCGAGCTCCTTCATGTATAAGCAAAGTTTTTCTATGCGCTCATTGCCGATGTTGAAAGTATCGTCATCAAAATAGACATGTTGATATCCGCAGCATTTTACGTCTGTTGCGATTTCTTTGGCAATATACTTGGGATCTCGCAGAGATACGTTGTTGCCGTACATGGTGCTCGGCCAGAGGCAAAAAGAGCACCGGAACGCACAGCCTTTGCTGCCCCACATCTGAAGTTGCGGGACAGGCATATTCGGAATCCAGTAGTCTCTGGCAAGCTGGGCACCGAAAAAAGTGCGGTCAGGAGTAGGTATTGAATCAAGATCCTTTACCACATCAAGCTCATATATACCGGCACGCCTGGTTAAAACCATTTCCAGAGCGGAATTAATATACTCTCCTTTCAAGAAATACCGTATCGCCGGATGCTCCGCGCATAGCTCTTTTGCAGTAAAATCATTGACGCACGGTCCGGCGAGGGCAACTTCCGAAAACGCTGATATCATATTGCATAGCCAGAGATCAATATCAATGGAACTATAAGATCCTTCAACAATAACAATATCAGGTTTACGTTTTTTCAGATCGTTAAGTAAAGTATCATAAGAATATTGACGTATAGCTACACAATCTATAATTTCAGTTTCAATGCCGTTTTTCCGTAAAAAAGCAGATGTATATGCCATGATAAAAGGGAAAGGCACATAGTTGTAATTTACGCGCTCTGCGGTATGCGGCCACCTGGAACCGGCTCTGACCCCGTAGCGTATGCCGGTAGAATACGGCAAAAGGCTATGAGCAATTTCAGGTCCGTTGGAACTGCAAAAACTTTCCTTGAGCAGATCGTATTGCACCAGCCGGTCCAAGCCGAGAAAAACGCCGCTGTCGCCGTGGCGTACAAAGGGGGCATTGACCAGCACGATTTTGCATTGAGGTATGTTCATACGCACCTATCCCTCAAAAAAGCCGAAAAAAGATTTCAAGGTTTGTTCTTCGCGTTTAAGCCAGGCAAAGGTGTCTTCAAGCAGGGCCGGCAGCCCGCGCGCGGGACGCCAGCCGGTACGCGCTTCTACCTCTGTATTGTCGCTGATATACCAGGGAATATCCGCAGCCGCGGTTTCAGGAACGGCATTGACGGTCACTATATGACCGGTAGCTTCGCGGCACAACTCCGTCAGTTCACAGAGAGACACGCTGTTGCGTTTTCCGCCTCCGACATTCCAGCAGGCTCCGTCATAGGTTGTCATGGTCCTGATTTCGCGTTCGATCAACTCAGCCAAATCATAAACATGCAAGATATCACGGACTTGCAGGCCAAAGCCGCCGAAACCCAAGTAGGACAGCCGGCCCTTCCAAAGATGTCCGGCCAGCCACAGGCTGAAAAAACCCTGATCAACTTTGCCCATCTGCCCAGGTCCGGCAATGACGCCGCAACGGTTCACGATAAACGGTACATTGTAAACGGCGTGATACTCGGCAAGCAACAGTTCCGACGCCAATTTGCTCGCTCCGTAGAGAGAGCGGCTTCCCGCAAGCGGGAAGCTCGCGGATATTCCCTCTGTAGACCAGCCCTGTCCGCCGTCTTCCGGGCTGAGATAAAAACGTGTCGCGCCGTGACGCAGAGGCAGGCTGCGCAGGTGCGCTATAGGATAAACACGACTGCTGGAGAGGAAAATTATTCCGCATTGTCGCCGGCGCGCATATTCCAGGCAGTGCATGCACCCTACCAAATTGGTATTGAGCAGGTACAACGGACTTTCTCCATACCCGGCAGATACGGAAGCTTCCGCGGAACATTCGCAGAGCACGTCACAATCCGGAACAGTCTCAAGATCTTCGGGATTGCGTACGTCCCCGTGAACGACGCGGATACCGTGCTGCCCGAGGGGGGCAATGTTGCGTTCGCTGCCTCGCCGTTTCAGATTGTCAAGTGCCGTGACAGTATGGCCTGCTTCTGCCAGGAACATGGCCAGGGTTGAGCCGACAAAGCCGCAGCCGCCTGTAATCAGGATGCGCATTTTTGTGCCGGAACCGGAGGATTATGCGGGAAATGCCCGCCTGCCGGCGGGTTCAGGCAGGCATAGTCCGGAAAGCGGACTGTTTCGGCATCGGCCGCTACGGCAAAGTATGTATCGGCATTATGAAAGGCGCGGCATACTTCTCCCGCAGCGGCGGCTTTGGCCCGGTTGTCCGCAAGATTTTGCTCGAAATTCAACATGGCTCCCGCCAATGCTTCCGGGTCCGATTGCTCCATAAACACGCTGCCGTTGTCAAGCCGTTCAAGTTCTTCCTCCATAGAGGAGTAACGGGTAGTGATACAGGATACGCCAAGCGCGGCAGCTTCCAGAGCTACTTGGGAAATGCGGTTGCGATACACGTGCGCAGCGTATGGCAGGAGTACGGCATCGGAGCATGCGATATGTCTGTAATAATCATCTCCATACAAAGGACCGATAAACAGTTCGATTTTATTCGGGAAGGCGTCACGCAACAGTGGAAGATTGTGTTGAGCAAGTTTACATACCTGTTTGGTCGGTTGCAGTTGAATAGTAAAACGCCCGCGACCGCCGGCTGCGAAATATAGTCGGACGGCATCGGGAATGATTTGCAGGTTTTTTTCTTCGCGCACTTCCCCCGCGATGCAGAAAACAGGGATAGGATTATCATTTCGCTTTACTATAGGAGGAAGCCGCAGCGGTAGAGGCAAAATGCGGACAGGGCGCCCGGAAGCAGCCGCAATCTTTCGGCATAGCGGCACATTGCTGCCATAGATTTTTACGGATTTGCAATCGAATATTTTTGAAAGTGCTGCTCGGTACTGCATAAAATCCTCTTCATTATCATCAAATGAATGCTGAATATTCAGCACTATACTCGGCATATTCTTTCGGCTTCGCATAAACCATTTATATACAGCATAAATGACGACAGCATTTGCTGTATGACAAAGTATTCGTACATCGTTATCAAGATATGGAGTGATGTGACTTTCCAGCTCATCTGCAAATATATCCGAGTAAATAAGAAAAAATTCAAATTTATTGTTATAACTCATTTGTGAATATATTACCTCTGTCATAACCGGATACAAATGTGCTGTTTCTACTCCGGATATCTTGTATTCTAATGTACAATTACACGCAATATTCCTTTGTGAAAAAATTATACATTCAATATTTCTTTTTGCACATTCGCTGCCTATATTTATAAATGTAGAATAATGATGTCCTTGAATTGAAAATCCTGGATCAATTATTATCAAACGCTTTATATTTTTCATATTTTACAGTATATCCTTACGGTTCAACATGCCGAAATAGATTTCATCAATAATATCATTCATAGTATACTTGCATTTCCATTGCGGATAATGACTTTGGAATTTTCGTGTATCGGAGATCCACCATTGATGATCACCGGTACGCGCTTTATCATCATAGCATATGCGCATAGAATTTCCCGTAAGTTTTTCACAGACGTCTACAGCTTCAAGAATGGAAATATTGGAAGTCCGTCCTCCTCCCAAGTTAAATACTTCGCCGGGAGGCGGAGGGGATCGGAAGCAGTGCAGGAAGGCGTTTACCACATCGTCGGCGTGAATGTTGTCACGCACCTGTTTGCCCTTGTATCCGAAAATCGTGTACGGCTCATTCAAAATGGCGCAGCGGACCAGATATCCCAGAAAACCGTGCAAACGCGCTGCGCTGTGATCCGGGCCGGTTAGGCATCCTCCTCTGAATATCACGGTAGCCAAACCGAAATAGCGTCCGTATTCCTGGACCATAATATCCGCTGCGACTTTGCTTGCCCCAAAAATACTATGCATGCATCGGTCCGTACTCATCCGTTCATCGACGCCGTGCGCAGCATACGGTTCGTCGGGAAGCGGTTCGTAGCGTGTTTCAAGTTCCTGAAATTCAAGACGGTTTACGGTGTCGCCGTAGACCTTGTTGGTGCTGGTGAAGATAAAAACCGCCTCCGGGGCATTGCGGCGGGTCGCCTCCAGAATATTCAAGGTTCCCGCGGCATTGATGCTGAAGTCCGTATGCGGATCGCGGCCTGCCCAATCGTGCGACGGCTGGGCGGCTGCATGAACAACCAGAACTATACTTTTGCCGTAACGCGCGAAAAGCGACCGTACGCCTTGTTCATCGCGTATGTCGAGGTTTTCGTGCCGATAGCGTTGCGGATAGTTCGAACGAAGTGCGGTGATATTCCAGGAAATATCCGCTTCCGGCCCGAAAAAGAAACGCCTGGCGTTATTGTCTATGCCGATTACCTCCAAACCTTCGGCAATCAAAAAACGCACTGCGGCGGATCCGATCAGGCCTCCGGAGCCGGTTACAATTGCCGAGGCCATGCCCTCTCCTGTTCTTTACGCATCCGTGCGTACCGTCCGCCCTCGACCTGCTTAATTTATAACGAGCTTACCTGAAATGCGAATAATGGACTGCGGCGGCGTGATCAGCCGACGACCATGTTGCGCCCGCCGGCTTTGGCTTTGTACAGGTTGACGTCGGCCCGGCTTATACATGCGCATATAAAGTCGTTGAACGACAGATTCTCAGGTATCGGGCCCGCCTCGCAGACGCCGAAACTGGAGGTAATCAGCAACTCGTGGCCGGCAAAACGCAGGCGCAGCTTTTCCACGCCGGCGCGCAGACGTTCTGCGACACTCAGCCCCAAATCCAGAGGCATACCCGGCAGCAACATGAGAAATTCCTCGCCTCCGTAGCGGCAGCAGATATCGTCGGGCCGTAGGGCGCGGGCAATATGCGCGGCAAAAAGTTTCAAAACTTCATCGCCGCAAAGGTGCCCGTAGGTATCATTGAAGATTTTGAATCTGTCGATATCTGCGATAATCAGCGTGGACACCGCGGGGCGCAGAGCGCTGAACACTTCTTCAGCAAAGTGCATGAAGGCTTTGCGGTTGTATATACCGGTCAGCGCATCCCTAAACGACATGTTCCTGTATTCTTCACTGGTTTTCGTCAACGTAGAGATGCGTTGCGCCAACTGCCGCGTCAAATGGTTGAGCGCTTCGGCACATTCATCAATAAAAAATTCTTTGTTGTTGTAATCGCCTCCGGCAATCTGCTTGATCTGCCATGCCAGCCTGCGCAATTTCACCTGAAAGGATTTCAGAGCGTCTATTGTGATGCCCTCCACCGGAGGAGAATAGTCCAGATTGCCGTTGGACAGCGCCGTGGACATGTTGCGGACGGCCCAGGCGATGGAGAGCAGTTCCTCAAAATTCTTGATGCTGCGCAACGCATCGGGAGGCGATTCGGTGCTGAATTGCGGCGCGGAAATAACCTGCAGCAGGTATTCCACAGCCTCAGCCGCAAGTGTCGCCGGCTCCGCAGGCAATTGCGTACCGACGCCGGTCGGAGGGTACGCTTCCGAAAAACTCTGCTGCTGAACCGCGACCGGCGGCATATTCAGTAATTCGTTCTGCATGAGATAACGCCCCGGAGGGAACGCGGACCCGCCCCGCCTCACGCCGCCTTCGGCGACGCCGCGGTCTTGCCGGTAGATGTCGCTGATATCCACGAAAATCGGCAAAGGCGTACAACAAAAGCATGACAACGTACACAACGTACAACACTGCTCAGATGCGAAATTATTTTACGCTGTCTTCCTCATGCCGTCAATGCCGGGCAGTCGCCATGTCTAGAGTGTCAACAGCACATTATTTTGACCGGTATGAGAGTGTACATCAACTGATAGATTTTCTGCGCAAAAATATTGTAAAATCATCATGTTGTCAGGATGTTTCTCAACACCTCGACCCAGCTCGGAAAAACTTGTAATTTTTGGACGTTACTATGCCTGTATCTATCTATAGGTAAAAACTCTCAAAATTATGGACATCGCCAGGTGAACGGTGATATTTTGTCTAGACGTATTATTATCTGCTTCAATACGATGGAATTAATCGTGCGCCTGTCGGTAAACACCAGATACGCCGTACGCATGCTGTGTACGCTTGCCCAGGCCGATCGGCCGGTCAGCCTGTCCTCTTTGGCCGAACGCATCGGCACCTCCAAACGCGCCATGGAAAACGTCCATGCGCTCCTGAAACGACACGGCATTACTGAAGGCTCGGTCGGTCCGCGCGGCGGTCTTGTCATGAAACGCGCACTTGCGGATATCAGCATCGGGGATCTTCTGATCCTGTTTGGCGATGCCGTGGACCTGAGCATGTGCCGGACCGGCCGGGCCGCCTCCTGCCCCGAAAGCCGGCAGTGCCCGTCCCGCGTGAACTGGCGGGCGATCTCCGCGCGCTTGCAGGATGTGTTGAACGCCGCGACGCTCAAGGAAATTATGAACCTGTGACGCCGGCGGCAGGACGAAGCGTTTTTTTTGAAATTCGAATTACCGGAAACCCCTCCCCGGCGCCGGCGGACGCCGGACGCCGGACAAAAAGCTCCCGGAAGGTGAGCTTTCAGACCATAAAGGACTTTCTGATGAACATAGGCCCTTACGAATTTGCCGAATTCAAGGCGCTTGCCGTGAAATTCCACGGCTACGCCGCGCCGGGCCTGCTGATAGGCGGCTGCATGACGGCTGCCGCCATGACCGCCCTGCCCGCGGGCGTGCTGTTCGAAGCCCTGGTTGAAACATACAACTGTCTGCCTGATGCCGTGCAGTTGCTTACCCCGTGCAGCACCGGCAACAAGCGGCTGCATGTCGTTCATTACGGAAAAACCGCCCTGTCCCTCTTCGACAAATACAGCGGCCGGGGCATCCGCGCCCGCATAGATCCCGGACTGCTCGGCCCCTGGCCTGAAATCCGCGCCTGGATCATGAAGGAAAAAGGCAAGGAAGAGCAGAACGAAGCCATGCTGGAACGACAAATCGACGAAGCCGGCACGACGATCGTGGCCTTGCAGCCTGTTTGCGTCGACCTCTCCCGGCTGAACCGCAAAAGCGACGGTCCCCTTGCTCTCTGCCCGCATTGCGGCGAGAGTTTCCCTGCCGCCCACGGATCCCTCTGCAGAGGCTGTGCCGAAGGCGCTCCTTACAGTTTCCCGCGCTGAAGCCGGCTTACGCGACCCCGTAAAAACCGCCGCGCGGCCGGTATTGCCGGACGCTTCACGCATCCCCCTCACAACCCCCGGGAACACGACGCGGCAACTCCCAACCACAATGCGGGTTGAAAGCCGGCGGGTAAAATGCCATACATTATATCAAGTGGATTATACCTGACCCGCCGGTCGCATCATTTGGCCTGCCGCCGCATGCTGATTGCGCATGACGGCTTTCGGACCGCAGGATCCATCGGAGGACACGGCAGGAATACACGGCAACGGCAGAGCGCGCGGCTTTACGGCGCGCCCTTCGCCGAAGCAGGCAATGCCTGAAACAGTTCGCCGGCGGCGGGCAAAGCTCCCTGTTCCTGTTTCGCGGCGATGATTTGCCGGCAAATCCTTGCAGAGCAATTCACCCGTTTCATTCGTGAACCGCTCCGACCGCCATGCATTCTGGATGCAAAAGCGTATGTCTGCAAACGAGGTCCGGACATGCCCGAAAAAAAGAACACCTACAGCCGCGCGGCCGTTGCTGCCGTTGCCCTTGCGTTGTTTTGCGGCGTTTCCTATGCACTGTTGTCCGCTACGTCCACCATGTCCTTCTGCTCTTCAGCCTGCCATGAAATGAAAGAACAGGCGGCGGAACTGCGTTTTTCCTCTCATGCGCGGGACAAGGACGGCGGGGACATAAGCTGCGTCCGCTGTCATATCCCGGCGGATTTCGGCCCGCGCTACCTGGCCGTAAAAACTTATTCCGGAATCAAGGATCTGTACGCGCACCTGTTTCGGAGCGAAACGCCCCTATTCAGGGCGCGCCTGCAAAAAACGGCACGCCGCTTTATCGACGACGGCAACTGCCTGCTCTGTCACGACGACCTGTACAGGGACGCGCGCGGCGAACAGGCTGTAACGGACCTCGGCCGCATCGCCCATGACGCCTATCTGGGGAAAAACGGGCAGGCCTCAAGCAAGTGCGTCGGATGCCACATCAATATCGCGCATCTTCCGGAATTCGACCGCAGGCTGGAAGTAAACAGGCTTTTCGCCGAGCGCATGCAGAATAAGGAGGAGGCGGGCGATGCGAAGTAACATGAAAACGGCAGGCATGGCCCTGGCTCTTGTTATCGCCGGCATCGGAGGCTTTTTTCTCTATCTGGACAAGGCCTTTCCGGAGGTTCGTTGCGAAGCCGCCCATCTTGTCGCGCCGGAAGGTTATGAAGACTGCCTGAGCTGCCACGTCAAGGTGACGGCCCAGGTCACCCAGGACTGGCAGGAATCAAAACACGGAGTTATGTTGGTCAAATGCGTGGTCTGTCACGGCGAACCCGACGGCAAAGGCTCCATACCCTTTGCCGCCCGACCGGATCAGCAGATGATCTGTTCCCGTTGCCACGACCCGGCCATGCAGCGCATGACGGCAAAATACGGAGAAGCGCCGGACTGCAATACCTGCCATCCGCGCCACCAGAACCCGATGCATGCCGACGCTTACCAAAAAACGGCGGTTTCCGGCAAAACTTCTTTCTGATTTTCCGGAATGGAAACAGAATAATCGCGCAGAAAGGCATACCCGGCTATTCCGGGCGTCAAGCGGGAATCTGCACAAAAGAGAAAAGTTTCAAACCATAGAGGAAGTTACGATGAACGTATCAAGACGTGAATTTTTGAAAGCTTCCGCCGCGGCCGCGGCTCTCAGCATGGTCGGCGGTCCCTGCCTCGCCGCCGGCAAAGACGACGGCGTGGACAAATGGGTCAAGGGAGTCTGTCGCTACTGCGGCACGGGCTGCGGAGTTCTGGTCGGCGTCAGGGGCGACAAGGCGGTCGCCGTCAAGGGCGATCCCAACAATCACAATGCCGGCTTTCTCTGCCTCAAGGGGTCCATGCTCATCCCCGTCATCTATACGCCGGACCGCATCACAGAACCGATGATCCGCAGAGGCGGCAAAAGCAGCCCTCTGGAAAAGGTATCATGGGACGAAGCCCTGGAATTCGCGGCCAAACCCTTCCGCGATGCAGCGGCCGCCGCCGGACCGTCGGCCGTGGCCTACTACGGCTCCGGGCAGGCGCTGACCGAAGAATCCTACCTGGCCAACAAAATCTGGAAAGCCGGCTTCAAGACCAACAATGTGGACGGCAACCCGCGCCTGTGCATGGCCTCCGCCGTTGCCGGCTATCTGACGACCTTCGGCAAAGACGAGCCCATGGGCACTTACGACGACATCGACGCCGCCACCTGCTTTTTCATCATCGGCTCCAACACGTCCGAAGCGCATCCCATTCTTTTCCGCCGCATAGCCCAGCGCAAGGAAAATTCCCCCGAGGTCAAGGTCATCGTAGCCGACCCGCGCCGCACCAATACCTCGCGCATCGCGGACATGCACATGTCCTTCGTTCCCGGCACGGACCTCGCGCTGCTCAACGCCATGGCCCATGTCATCATCAATGAGGAGATGGACAACCAGCGCTTTTACAACCGCTATGTGAACTTTGTGGACAACGAAGGCAAACCGACAACATTTGAAAATTACAAGTCTTTTCTGGCCGATTACACGCCGGAAAAGGCGGCGCGGCTCACAGGGGTTCCCGCGGCCGACATCGTCAGAGCCGCGAAGACGTTTGCCGAATCATCGGCATCCCTGTCGCTCTGGTGCATGGGCATCAACCAGCGGGTACGCGGGGTCTGGGCCAACAACCTGATTCACAACCTGCACCTGCTCACGGGGCAGATCGGGCGTCCGGGAGCGTCCCCCCTGTCGCTTACGGGGCAGCCGAACGCCTGCGGCGGCGTGCGCGACACGGGTTCCCTGTCCCATCTGCTGCCTGCCGGGCGTATGGTGGCCAATGAAAAACACCGCAACGAGATGGAAGATTTCTGGGGCGTCCCCCGAGGGACCATTCAGCCCAAAATGGGTCTGCATACGGTTGCCCTCTTTGAAGCCATGGCCAAGGGCGACGTCAAGGCCGTCTTCATTCACTGCACCAACCCCGCCCACACCCTGCCCAACCTGAACAAACTGACCAAAGGGCTGGAAACGGCCTTTGTCGCGCAGACAGAATGCTTTATGGACGCCGAAACACTTAAGTACGCCGACGCGGTCTTCCCCGCCGCCTTCTGGTGCGAAACGGATGGCGTGTACGGCTGCACCGAGCGCCGTTACGCCCTTACCGAGCAGGCAATCAAGCCCATGGGCAACTGCAGGCCGGCCGTGCAGATACTGATGGATTTCGCCGCCAGGGCGGGCATTGATCCCAAGCTCTTCCCCTACAAAAACGCAGCGGACATCTGGGAGGAATGGCGCACTCTGAGCAAGGGGTCGCCTTACGATTTCTTCGGCATAACGCGGGCCAGACTGAAGAAGGAGTCCGGGATCAAGTGGCCCTGCCCCACGGAAACGCATCCTGGCACCAGACTGCGCTATGTGCGCGGTGAAGATCCCCTCGTGCCCGCCGACCATCCGGACCGCATCTTTTTTTACGGACGCCCGGACGGAAAAGCGAACGTCTTCCTGCGTCCTTATGCCCCGCCCTTTGAACCGGCCGACAAGGACTACCCCTTTGTCCTGACCACCGGCCGGGTCATAGACCACTGGCACTCGGCAACCATGACCGGACAGGTGCCCGAACTGCGCAAGGCCTACCCTTCCGCCTTTGTAGAAATCAATCCCGAGGACGCGAAAAAACTGCGGATCAACAACGGCGACCCCGTTACTCTGGAAACGCGGCGCGACAAGATGACCTTCCCGGCAAGGGTCACGGACACCTGTATGCCGGGGCTTGTGTTCTGCCCCTTCTTCGACAAGAAGCTGCTGGTGAACAAGCTCTTTCACGATGCCGTGGACAATGCGTCCAGGGAGCCGGAATACAAAATCTGCGCGACGAAAGTGTATAAGCAGGCGTGACGCCGGGTCCGGACCGCGGCCGCGCCAACGCGGTCGCGGTCCGGATGCGCGCCGGCGCATTGCAATATTGAGGGAGAACTATTTTACTCCGGCATAGGGGGCATATATGGCGGTAGCCGGTTTTTTACTGCAGACTTTGCCGGAAGACTCCGGCCGGGTGGAGACCGAGGCCGGATCCTTTCCGGAAATCACCACCTACGGCGTCCACCATGGCTGTTATGTGGTCGCCGTTGCCGAAGCCCCGGGCCTTGCCATGGAGGAACTGCTCACGCGCGTGCAGAGCGTTGACGGCGTGCTTGCCGCGTACGTCGCTTCCATGACCGTGGAGGACGAACTTGAGCCGTAGTCGGTGCCGCCCTGATGCGTATTTTACCCCTGCCCTTCCTCTCATGGGATGTCACGCCGGTATTGTCGTGAATTGTCGTAACAGGCGTGAAGACCGTAAAGCAAAAAAACGCGATTTTTGCTTTTTGCTCACGCCGTCTGCGGCAGCGCGTCCGGCGTCTGTGTCATGACATTCTGCGAATGACACGGCACCTGGAAGAGTTCACATAACAGGGCGGGTTGTTTCCGCCTGCGTGAGGCCGATGCGCGATCGTTTGATCCTCTGTTACGCGCGTGTTGCCTTTGCCGGGAAAAGTCCCGTTATGCCCGGCACTTGTGGTTCCTTGGCCGCCTTGCTGACGGCGCCGTATCTTTTCGTGCCGTTGCCTGTTGCCGGGCGTCTGTTGTTTCTGGCGCTTATCCTGGCAAGCGGAATATGGGCTTCCGGGCGGGCGGAAAAACTGCTGCGCAGGGTCGATCCCCCGGAAGTGGTCATCGACGAGTTTTTCGGGCAATGGTTGGCTCTGCTGCCTTTTGCCGCGCCGAGCTTTGCGGAGTATGCCGCGGCCTTCATCCTTTTTCGCTTTTTCGATATTACCAAGCTCCGGCCCGTCAAGGATCTGGAGGCCGTTGCCGGCGGCGCGGGCATCATGCTTGACGATGCCGCCGCCGGACTGTACGCCGCGCTGTGCCTCGGCCTGCTCCGCATGCTGTTTTGACGAGCGCATCCTGCGCAAAGTAGTCCTGGATTTCAAGCTGACAGCGGTCTTGTCTGTTCAGATATTCCTCATCTCAAGTTGCATTCAAAATCGCTTGAATGCCAAACGCAAAAGTTTTTCCTGATTACGTACCATGTTCAGCCACTCTTCATCGATCTGAAAAAACAGATATTCTCTTTGAAACCAAAGAGTTCTGAACACCTCGAAAACCTGTTCAATTTCAGGGAGAGATGAGTGAGCCTACACCCCTCTCCGTCATTCTGAGCGAAGCAAAGAATCTATCTTCCCGGCTTCGAGAGGCATAAAGATGGATTCTTCGCTTCGCTCAGAATGACCTTTCCCTGATCTTCGTAACTTGCCGCATTAGGGCATTTCACACTTGAAATGCTCTGTAGGGATTTGTTGAAATCCCTGCCGCGAGATGCGTGCAGGCGGGCTTTGCCTGCCGTGAATGCGCATCTCAAGCGCAAAATGCCATAGTGTTGTATATTTTCAAAGTTAAGCCGCTCCAGCCTCCGCCATACCAATTAGCTTTCTGCTGAAAGCAAATCGGCAGTAATGACTTCAACCTTACAGTTCGTTGGGCATGGCCCTGAGTTCGGCCATGCTGAACACAGGGCCGTCGATGCACACGTACTTGCCGCCGATGTTGCAACGGCCGCAGATGCCGATGCCGCATTTCATGCGCTTTTCCAAGGTGGTATAGATCTGTTCCGGCGCGAATTTCAGTTTTTCCAGAGCCTGCAGCGTGAACTTGATCATGATGGGCGGCCCGCAGGTTATTGCCACGCAATTTTTCGGATCAGGATTCATTTCCAGAAGCACGTTGGGTATAAGCCCCACCTTGTGCTGCCAGCCCTCGGCTTCGCGGTCTATGGTCAGGGTACACTCCAGGTCGGAGCGCCCGAGCCAGTCCGGAAGTTCCGAGGAAAAAGCCATGTCCTGCGGCGAGCGGGCTCCGTACAACAGACGTATCTTCCCGTAATCCTTGCGATTATCCAGCATAAACAGGAGCAGGGTGCGCAGCGGGGCCATGCCTATGCCGCCGCCGATAAAGACGATGTCTTTGCCTTTCATGTTGTCGTAGGGAAAGGAATTGCCGAGGGGGGCGCGGACGCCGATAGTATCGCCCGCCTGCAGGGCGTGCAGGGCCGTGGTGTTTTCGCCCGCGCGCATGACGCTGAACTGCAGGTATTCCCTGCGTGTGGGCGGGGAATTGATGACGAAGGTGGATTCACCGATGCCGAACATGGAAAGTTGACCCACCTGCCCCGGCTGAAAGGTGAACTCCCGCATCAGTTGTTCGTCTTCCAGCACGACACGGAAGGTTTTTATGGTCGGGGTTTCGGTGATCACCTCAATCACCCTGGCAAGCGCAGGCAGGTACGGGTTGCGCGCGCCGTTGGTCGGACGCGGGGCGGTTGCGCCGGTTTGCTCAGACATTGGCGGCCTCCTTAACGGCGTCAAGCACGATTTTTCTGATGTCCACGGAAGACGGGCAGCTTTTGATGCAGCGTCCGCAACCGCAACAGGAGAAGCGGCCGGCATGCAGCGAAGGGTAGTAGGAAAACTTGTGGCCTACCCTGTTTTTAAGGCGGTCCGCCTTGTTCGGCCTGGGGTTGTGCCCGCTGGCTTCGAGGGTGAAGAGCGGGGACATGCAGTTGTCCCAGGAACGCAGGCGCACACCGGAGAGGCCGTCGCTTTCGTCCGTTATGTTGAAACAGTAACAGGTGGGGCACAGATAGGTGCAGGCCCCGCAGTACAGACAGTGCGCGCTCTCGTTTTTCCAGAACTCGGCGGAGGAGAACAGGGACGCCAGAGCCGCCGGGGCGGCGGACAGTTCCGCCGCCCCGGGCAGGGAATCTTCAACGGCCTTGACCGCGGCGAGGGCCGCGCCGGCCTGGGCTTCCGAGGCGGCGGGCAGGGATTCCGCAAAAGCCGCGCCTTGTTCGCTCAGGATGTCCAGCACCAGCCCCTGTTCCGTTTCCACGGCCAGAACGTCCGCGCCCTGGGGGCTTGCGGGACCGCCGCCCACCCAGTTGCAGAAGCAGGTGTTCAGGGCGCTTTTGCAGGCCTTGACCACGAGCAGGGTCCGGCTGCGCCGGCGCAGGTAGTAGGTGTCCCTGGCCGAGCCGCCCGTGCCGGAACCGTTGTAGACGGGGTCAAAGGCCAGAAAGCCCCTGGCGTCGCAGGACAGGGCTCCGAAGACGACGGCCGGTCCGGGTTCGGGGGATTCCGTCAGCGCCGGCCGCTCCGCCTTTAGATCAAAGCTGAAGAGCGTTTCGCTGCGGGGAAAGACGACATGTTTGCAGGATTCGGTCGGACGCGCGCCGAGTTCCGGCGCATCGCCGGGTTTGAGGGGACGGTAGACCACGGCGCCGCCTTCGCGGCGCGGGGCGTAGACTGTGCCGGTTTCGGCGACGCGGGCCAGAAAGCCCGGCAGGGCGTCAAACGAGATGAACTTTTTCACGGTGTCGGCGCTCATTACCAGTCCCTCTCTTTGATTGTCGATTCTTCGATATTGAAGGTGAGCAGGGGCGGGGTTCCGGTAGCGATGCCCGCCTTGTAGCCGAACAGGTTTTCCACGCGGCGGGACAGGGCGCGTTTGAGTTTCAGCACGGGGATGCCGAGCGGGCAGGCGCGTTCGCACTCCCCGCAGCCCGTACAGCGCCCGGACAGGTGTACGGCATGAATAACCTGGAAAAAGAGCTTGTCGGGCACGTCGTCCGTCTGCCCGATCCAGTGCGGTTCACGGCTCGCGGCAATACAGTGGTCCCTGCACACGCAGAGCGGGCAGGCGTTGCGGCAGGCGTAACAGCGGATGCAACGGGACATTTCCTTTTCCCAGAACGCTTTGAGTTCCTCCGTGCCGCGGGCCTCAAAGGCGGCGATATCCGCGTAGGCGTCCTCGACAACGGTCGGAGCGCGGCGTATGCCGACAAAGACATCGGCGTTTTCGGCGTTCGGGAAAATACAGCGTCCGCACTTGTCGGCCGCGATATCTTTTTTGGCCAGACGCACTTCGCCTTTCGGCGTATCCAGCGCCACATTGTCGCCGTCTTCGCGCAGGGCGCCGACTTCGCCCGGCTCACAGACGCCGGCCAGGGCCGCGGCGACCTTGTCCACGTCAATCACGCCCTCACAGGGGTAGCCGATGACGTGCACCTCCTCTCTTATGATCAGGGTTTCAGTCGCCAGTTGGCCGACGGAGCGGGCATCGCAGCCTTTGGCCACGACGCCGACCTTGCTGCCTTTGAGCGCGGGCAGGTACAGCGCCGGGTTGTTGACGGAGAGAAAGCCCGCGCTGAAGTTTTGCAGGTCGGCCTCGCCGCGTATGAAGAGCGGCGCCGCGCGCAGGGGTTCCGGGCCGGCGCCCCAGCCGATGACGCAGGAAAGGTCCGGCAGCGCCGCCTTGATTGCCGATTTGAGCTCATCCTGTATGGACATGGAATCTCCTTGTTCGGTTTTCAAACCGCCGCCGCGTCCGGGCGGTGGCGGTCAGCCGGCCGGGAGGCGCCGGCAAACGGTTGTGCCGGGCCCAGCGCATGAATCTGCGCCGTGAACGTTTCCACAACATGCTGCCAGCGCTGCCCTTCCGAGGCTGAAACCCAGGTATATTCAAAGCGGCGCGGGTCTATGCCCAGCACGGGGAGAAGCCCCTTGAGCACCTCCAGGCGGCGGCGGGCATAGTAGTTGCCCTCGGCGTAATGGCAGTCGCGCGGATGGCAGCCGGAAACCAGCACGCCGTCCGCGCCGCCGACAAGAGCCTTCATCACGAAAAGGGGATTGATGCGCCCCGAGCAGGGCACGCGGATGATGCGCAGATCCGTGGGCTGGGTGAAGCGGCCGACTCCGGCCGTATCGGCCCCGCCGTAAGAACACCAGTTACAGAGAAAACCGACGACGCGGAGTTCTTTTCCTTCTAGAACCGACATAGGGCCTCCACTTCAGCGAGAATCTGGTTATCGGTGAAATGCGAGAGCTGAATCGCGCCCTGCGGGCAGGTCGCGTTGCACAGCCCGCAACCCTGGCAGACCGTCTCAATAACCTCGGCCTTGGGCAGGCCGCGCATGTCGATTTCCTGGATGGCCTTGAAGGGGCATACTTCTATACATTTGCGGCAGCCTACGCAACGGTTGACGGACACGGAGGCTATCTGCGGGTCCGAATCGAGCATGTTGCGGGAAAGCAGACCTATGGCCTTGGCCGCGGCCGCGCTGCCCTGGGCCACGGAGGAGGGGATGTCCTTGAGTCCCTGGCAGGCCCCGGCCAGAAACACTCCGGCCGTGTTGGTTTCCACGGGTTTGAGTTTCGGGTGCCCTTCCATGAAGAACCCGTAGCCGTCGTAGGATATGCGCAGTTTTTCAGCTAGGGCGGGTGAACCCGCGGCGGCTTCGCCGCCGACGGCCAGCACCACGAGGTCGGCTTCCACCTCGACCTGCCCGCCCATCAGCGTGTCGGCGCCGCGCACCAGCAGTTTACCGCCCTTGGGGTAAATCATCGAAACGCGGCCGCGTATGTATTTGGCCCCGTACTCTTCCTGAACCCTGCGGGTGAATTCGTCGTAGCCCTTGCCCGGCGAGCGGATGTCCATGTAAAAGACGTAGCTCTGCGAATCAGGGATGTGATCCTTGGTCAGAATGGCCTGCTTGGCCGTGTACATACAGCAGAATCCGGAACAGTACGGCCGCCCTACGGAGGGGTCGCGGGAAGCGACGCACTGGACGAAGACGACGTTTTTGGGTTCCTTCCCGTCCGAGGGGCGCTTGATGTGCCCGCCCGTCGGACCGGAGGCCGAAAGCATGCGTTCGTACTGCAGCGAGGTTACGACGTCGGGGTAACGTCCCGCGCCGTATTCACCGTACACGGTCCAGTCGACGAGGTCGTAGCCCGTGGCCGCGACGATGCCGCCGACCTTGACGTCCACGAATTCGTCCTGCATCGCGTAGTCGACGGCCCCCGTCGGGCAGACTTTGGCGCAGACGCCGCATTTGCCCTGGTTGAACATGCGGCAGTAGTCGCGCTCTATGCTGGCCTTCTTGGGTATGGCCTGGGGGAAGGGGATGATGATCGCCGTGGTCGGCCCCACGCCCTCGTTGAAGCGGTCGTAGGACTTTTTCGAGGGACATTTTTCCGTACACAGGCCGCAGCCCGTACATTTGTCCCAATCCACACAGGTGGCCTTTTTGCGTATCTTCACGTCGAAGTTGCCGACATAGCCGGAAACTTCCTCAAGCTCGGAGTAGGCGTACAGGGTGATGTTCGGGTGCTGGGCCACATCCACCATGCGCGGGCCGAGTATGCAGCTCGAACAGTCCACAGTGGGGAAGGTTTTGTCCAGCTTAGCCATTTTACCGCCGATGGTCGGCTGTTTTTCCACCATTATCACTTCCAGCCCGGCTTCTGCCGCGTCCAGGGCGGCCTGGATGCCCGCCACGCCGCCGCCGATGACCAGCAGGCGCTTGGTCACAGGGAAAGACTTGGGTTTGAGTTCCCTGTTCAGCCGCAGCTTGGCCGCTGCCATGCGCACCAGTTCGGCGGCTTTATTGGTATTGGCCTCCATGTCTTTGCCTATCCAGGAAACGTGTTCGCGGATATTGGCCATTTCAAACATATAGCGGTTGAGTCCGGCGCGTTCCACGGCCTTGCGGAAGGTCGGCTCGTGCATTCTGGGCGTACAGGAGGCGACTACGACGCCGGTCAGCCCGTGTTCCTTGACGGCGGCGATGACGGCGTCCTGGCCGGGTTCGGCGCAGGCGTACATTATGTCTGTGGAGTAGACCACGTCCGGGTAGGCGGCGGCCCGTCGCGCCACGCCCGCGCAGTCCACAGTGCCGGCGATGTTGCTGCCGCAGTGACAGATGAAGACTCCTATTTTCATGCCTCACCTCCGTCGACGTCCGCTTTGCCTTTGGGCTTTTTCGCTGCGGCGCTTTTTTTGCCGGCGCCGTCCGCGGCGGCGTCTTTCGTTCCGGTCTTTTCCGCTGCCTTTTCCGCCGCTTTGGCCGCGCGTTCCGCGGCCTTACGGGCTTTTTCCGCCTCCGCGGCGGCGACCTTGCCTTCTTCGGCTTCGATGTCGGCGGCCCTGCGGCTCATGCAGGCGAAGGCCGGCTGTATATCCTGAACGAGTTTCCTGAAGGCCGCCTCCTGTTCCGGCAGTCCGAAGGCGTAGGCCATCAACTGGGTAAAGTAGGGAACGGGCAGCGCGCGGTCGACTCCGCCCGCCCGGATCTGCCCCTGGCGCAGGTCGAGGTTCATCTGGCACAGGGGGCAGGCGACAACCACAGCATCCGCGCCTGCTTCGCCCGCCATATCCAGGATGCGTCCGGCCAGACGCGGCGTGACCGCGCGCGCCGGGATGGCGAACGAGCCGCCGCAACAGTCCGTTTTCAGCGGGAAGGCGAGGACTTCAGCGCCCAGCGCTTCCAGCAGCCGGTCCAGGGCGACCGGGTTTTCCGGGTCGTCGAAGCGCATGAGTTTTTCCGGTCTGGTCATAAGACAGCCGTAATAGGGGACGACCTTCAGACCTTTCAGGCTGCGCCTGACGCGGGCCTTGATCTTTGCCGGCCCGACGTCCTCAATTATGACCTGGAGGACGGACCTGATGCGGTGGCGCATCTGCAGGGGGCGTTCGGTGAGGGCTTCGACCCGCGCGGAAAAGAGCGGGTCTTCCAGGTGTTCGAGGGCGGCGCGCAGGTTTTTGAGACAACTGGGACAGGGCGTGATCATATCGCCGATCCCGGCCTTTTCACCCTGGGCGAACACCCGCGAGGCCAGGGCCGCCGAGAGGGCGGCATCCGTGGAATGGGCGGGCGTGGAGCCGCAACAGTTCCAGTCCGGGATTTCCCGCAGACCTATGCCGAGTTCCCGGCAGACCGCCCTGGTGGAACGTTCGTATTCCATGGACGTGCCGAGCCCCGAACAGCCTGGGAAATAGCCCACATCTATTCTGCTCATGAAACGGCCTCCTTTGCGGATGCGCCTTGCGTTTCCAACCCGGCCCGGACCAGATCCGGGTCAGACAGTCCCTGATTGAAACGGTTGATGATTTCCGCGACTTCCTTACGTCCGGCGATGCGGTGCGGGAGCAGCGGCATTTTGCCTTTGGGGAGTATTTTGGGAGCGAGTTCCACGTCCGTCCAGATCCGGCCTGTATACAGCATGTACAGGATCATGGTCCCGACTTCGTGGGAGCGTCCGTTGAAGCGTACGGAATCCATGAAGGCTTTGAAGAAGGCGCTTACCGGGCGGGCGCCGAATTTTTTCTCGCGGTGGGCGATATGCCGGCAGGCGTCCATGACCCCGGCCACATTTATCTCGTTCGGACATCGTTGCGTGCAGGTTTCGCAGCCCGCGCACAGCCATACGGCGGAGGAAGAAAGCACCCGCTCTTTCTGCCCGGCCTGGATCAGGCGCATGATTCTGCTTACGGAGTAGTCGAAGGTAAAGAACATGGGACAACCGGCCGTACAGTTGCCGCACTGGTAGCAGCGCGAGACGCGCTGTCCGCTTTCGGTTTCCACGGCCTTTACAAAGGCGTCGTCCGATTTGTTCAGACACACTGTTTCCATACGTTCATCCCGCCTTGCTGGAATTTTAAAGGGAAAAGCCGGAATTGCCGTTATCAGTTCAACACCGAAATCAGGGAAAGGTAGCGCGTCAGCTCATCCACAAATTCGCCGACGGTTTCGCCGAAGGCGAGGCCGAGGGTCATACGCGCGCCCGCTGTTTCCACGTTGCGCACGATGCCCACACCCTTGACGGCCGGTTTGTCCCAGGTGAAGGCCGTCTGCAGGACCAGTCTGTCGCCTGCTTTGAGCTTGCGCAGCCCGGACTGGCCGGTCATCTCCAGCACCACCCGGCAGCCGCCCTTGCTCAAATCGCTCATAATGCCCACGCCGTCGCCGTATGGAGAAACGAAACTGGCCGGAAGGGCGCAGGTCACCCTGTTGTGGTTGCGCGTTTCCATAACGCTCATGCGGTCAGGATAGGAGGTAAAGAGCAAAAAGGCGGGTTTTTGGGTAAAACTGATGATTTCGGCGGCAAACTGGTTGCGCGCGCCGTCTGCCACATAGCTGATTTCGACGCGCATATGCGGCAACAGTTTGTTGCGCAGCCCGGGGATGCTGGGGAGTCGTATGATCAGGAATTCGTAGTGTGTCGTGCCCAGAAACTCGCCCTGGACCGGCGTGCCGCCTGATCCGAGGGGGTTGAAGTTGACGGCGACGCGGGAATTGGGCGCCAGTTCAAGCTTGGGCAGGGCGTCGTGATGCAGTTTGGGTGTCGGGGGTGAAAGCGGCAGGGCTGCCTCAAGCGCACTTTCCCGCACCGCCGCCTGGGACGTGTTTACATTCATCAATTGATTATCGCATGTTTCACGTTTTACGGCAACCCTAAAATCCATCCTGTCGAGAGCATATGATATGACCGAAAACGCGCGGATGCCCGGCGATGCGCCGACCGTCGGCGTAAAAACGGATCTGCCCGGCATGCGCCCGGCGCTGGACGCTTTTATCGGCGTAGGCGCAAGGCGCGCTGTACCGGTTGCGGTCAAAGGTGATCGGGCATTGCGGGCTGACCCGGACTTCCCGGGGCATGCAGGCCTCAAAGGGAAGTACGCTCTCCCTTCCATCAAGCGCACATTTGACGTTGCCGGGAATCATATTTACCCACTTGAATATGCTGTCATGCAAGACTTTATTACCACTTGCGCGCAGAGGCATATGCTCACAACCCCAGATCTTTACTGCTGCAAAACAAGGCAATCCATCAGTAATTACCGTGCACTCGTCCGTCAAAAAGGAGGCCGCCGCTTCTTTAACGGCCTTACCTGTGAAGCCTGACACAGGATAAAGTTTCATTCAGTGCGGTTTGCCGGCGTCTGTAGTCTCCACAGCGGCCACGAAAGGTACTTTTCCAGCAGCCCCGCGCCCCCGTTTTCCCTCGCGTTTACCGCCGATATAGGCATCGTCCATTTCCACCCGACCCTTGAGGGGCTTTTTTGCTTCTCGCTCATGCATAACCTGCATCAACTTATGAGAAATTTTCCAGGCGGTATTCTGCGTAACGCCCAGGCGACGGGCCAGTTCGAGACTGGAAATGCCGCCTCTGCTTTGGGTGATGTGGTACATAGCTCGAAACCAGGTTTGCAACGGCAGTTTGGTGGAATGGAATACCGTTCCCGCTGTGAGTGAGACTTGCGAACGGCATGCCGAGCATTGATACAAAACGCGAGTTCCGATCACGCTGTGCTTGCCGGCTCCGCATACGGGACAAATAAATCCCTTGGGCCAACGCCAAGTAAAAAGAGCTTTCCGGCATTGCTCCTCAGTTCCGTACCAGCGGTCAAAATCCGCATCACTCATACCTTTTTGAAACTGCACAAGATTACGAGACATATCCAACTCCTGCATTTTACACATTATAGCAGATTCCCGATTGCTTGCATAGGGGCTGAGGATGGTGCGTAATCAGGAACTGTTTTCCTTTTTCATAGGTATCGGACCTGTCGGTTTGTTTAAGTCCGCATCCGGTGCAGGCCGCCGGATAAATCCGCTCACGTCCGGCGGTGCCGTAATTCGCCACGCCAAAGAATAACCGGCCGGAACGGCTGGACTTGAGGAAATATTCCCTCACCGGAACTTTTATATAAATAACAATTTTTACGCTATGTTATGCCTATGCGCGGTGGATTATGGGGCGCCGGCGATATTGTTTTTTTTTTGCGCGGGGATTATAGTCCCGACTTGTTAAGCGGCTCCGAAAAGGACGAAAAGGACATTGTGTCGTCTGCCGAACGGCGCGGCACAGTCCTGCAGGGCGTTTTAACATTCAAACTGCGTGTTCCGACAAAACGCTCCGGCGCTGTGCAGCAACGCCCGCGAGACCGGCGCAGGCGGACTTTGCCCGCCGCCGGGCGACAAGCTCAGGCGTAAAGTGTTCCGGTAAGTGCGGCTGCGTCCCGGCCTGCAGCTCCGCGCCGATGTCGCGACTCCTCCACGGGGGAAAAGGATCTCGCCGTGAAAGCTCTGATTGTCTACATAACCATGCCGGATGAAGCAAGCGCCCGCCGCATGGCCCGGACCCTGGTCGAGGAACGGCTCTGCGCCGGCGCGAACGTCATTCCCGGTCTGCACTCAGTCTATCACTGGCAGGGAACCTTGGAAGAACAGGGTGAATGCGCCTGCATTCTGAAAACATCTGACGAACGCTGGGCGGCCCTGGAACAACGCGCGCGCGAGCTGCATCCCTACGAGACGCCGTGCATCGCGGCTCTGGCCGCGGAACACATCCACCTGCCCTTTCTGTGCTGGATCGCCGAAGAAACAAGGAGCTGACCTTGGCCGTCTACATTACCGGTTCCGTGGCCTATGACCGTATCATGAATTTTTCCGGCAAATTTGCGGATTCCATTCTCCCCGACCGCATCGACAACCTGAATGTTTCCTTTTTTATAGACAGCATGGAGGAAAAGCCGGGCGGCAACGCCGGGAACATGGCGCATACCTTGAAACTGCTGGGGGAAAACTCCGTCATCATCGCCTGCGTGGGCAAGGATTTCGATCCTTACGGGGAACTGCTGCAAAAACGCGGCCTGCCCTTGGACGGCATCCACCGGGTGAACAACGAGCGGACGGCCGCAGCATACATCATCACCGACAGCGCCGGCAACCAGATTACAGGGTTTCACGCCGCAGCCATGCTGTCGCCCAGCGCCTACGCCTTCCCTGCCCTGAATCCCGAAGAGGACTTGGCCGTCATCTCGCCCAGCAACCCCGGAGATATGCGCGACCACGTCCGCTTGTACAGGGAACGCGGCATCCGCTACATCTACGACCCCGCCCAGCAGTTGCCGGTCATTCCGCGTGCCGATCTTCTGGAAGGCATTCAGGGCGCGTATCTGCTCGTCGGCAACGATTATGAAATCGGCCTGATCATGAAGGCAGCCGGATTGGGGAGGAAGGAACTGGCGGCAGCGACCGCGCGCGGGCTGGTCACCACCTGCGGTGAACACGGCTCCATGGTGACGGAAACCGACGGCGAAGAAACGGCCGTGCCCGCCGTCCCGGTTTCCGTCGTCGCGGATCCCACCGGCGCGGGCGATGCCTACCGCGCCGGTCTGGTCAAAGGTCTCCTGCTGAAGCAGCCGCTGCTTGAATGTGCCCGCCTCGGCGCCACCTGCGCGGCCTACTGCGTTGAATGCCGCGGCACGCAGGAACACGATTTCAATCTGGATGATTTTTTCCGCAGGCATGCGGGCGCCTTCAGCGAAGGAATGTAGCGCCGCGCCGCCCGCAGAAGGCCGTGACGACGGACGCCCGGCGAAGCCGGGTCCGCCGCCGCAGGCGGCGTGAGCCAAGCAAAAATCCCGTTTTCTGCTTCGCGGTCTTCACGCCTGTGACGGCAGCACAGACGCGGCAGATCAGGAGACCGTCCGAACTCTTTCGCAGCGTTGCCGGGAGGCCGTAGTGCGCTACTCTTCCAAGGAATTGGAATTTTTGGGCAAACAGGTAGCCGAGGGGCGTTTCGTCTCCCGTTCCGTGTTTTGGCTCGCGCTGCTTCTGACCTTGATCGCGGGCTTCAGCGCCGGGCGCTGGCTGCTGCCTGCCGGGCCGGCGGATCGGGAAACGGCGGACAGACGCCCGCTTAGCGAAAGCGGGGCCGCCGCAATGGGGAAAAACAAGGAACTCTTGCAGCACATCTTCAAACATGAAGAAGACGTGCGCAGGAATCCCGATGACCTTGAAGCATGGAAGACCCTGGGCAATCTGTATTTCGACGCGGACGAGCCGGAAAAGGCGGTCAGAGCCTACAACAGGGCGCTGGAATTGCGGCCCGGAGATGCCGACGTGCTGGTGGATTGCGGAGTTATGTACAGGGCACTGAAGCAGTACGACACCGCGGTGGAATATTTTAACAAAGCCCTTGCCGTCAATCCCCGGCACGAGCATGCCCTGTTCAATTCCGGCATAGTCCTGTATTTTGACCTCGGCAGGCGGGAAGAAGCCCTTGCGGCATGGCGTTCTCTGGCGCGCATCAACCCCGAAGCCCAGGCCCCCAACGGGGACAAGCTTGCGGACATGATAGAGAAACTCATGTAGTCGTAAATACATCATGCTGTTTTTCTTGGAATCCAAGTATCGGCGTCCGTGAACAAACCGCAAATATTAAACTTGAAAAGGCAGGTATTTTCAAATTGCAACAACAACATCTATATCTAAAGAGAGGTAAGTATGTCATATGCTATTTCATTTGATCTTGATACTGAACAATTAAAACAAATCCATCCATCACAATCACGGAAAAATGCTTACGGAGATAAAAAATTTAATGCCTCTCGGCTTTGATTGGCAGCAAGGCACCATCTATTTTGGAACTAAGATAGCTACTGTTAAATGCGTTCTTGCAGCGCAGAAGTTAAGTCAGACTTATTCATGGTTTAAACCGCGTCCGCGATATTGGAATGTTGCGGATTGCAGAATTAAATGACTTAACACCAGCTCTTTAATGTAAAAACAAAAAAAACAGTAAAGGCAGGCATGAGCATACCCTTCACAGCTTTCCGTAAAGCTTCCGGACGGGCGGCGCTTGCGGCCGCCGCGTTCCTGTTCGTCTTTACGTCCGCAGCGGCCTCCGCCGCGGACATCCTGGCCTCGGACAAGGTCGTCGCTCCCGAAGCCCTGCTGCCCTACCTTTCCTGGCTTGCCGATCCGCAGGGCGAGATAAGCATGAGCGACCTGAGCGCAGGCGCCGTTCAGGAACGCTTCACCCCGCTGTACAAGGGCATCCCGCTCAAAAACAAGGGGCCGGTGTGGTTCCGGCTGGTGATGGTCAGCGGCCGCCGGGACGGCGGCGGAGCTGTGCCCGCGCAGGCCGGTGTACGGTTGAGCATGAACCTGGGGCAGCTTCCGCCCGGCGGGGCGCGGCTCTTTTATTCCGAGTCGCCTGGGCCTGTTTCCGCTCCAGGGGTATGGCACAGCGAAACAATTGATTCGCGCGAAGAAACTCTGCTGCCGGAAACCGGGCTGGCGCCGGTGAGCATTTTCATCCGTATGGAGGAAATGCCCGGCTTGTGGTTTTCGCCTGTGATCGGGCCGCAGTCGGCGGCGCGTGCCGGCCTGCTGCCCCTCGACCTGCTGCTGCCCGGGATAACGGCCGCCGCCGCCGTGGCCTGCCTGCTGCGTCTGGCCGCCGACCGGGCGCTGTGGGCGCTGTGGGCCGCGCTGTATCTTGCCTGCGTGCTGGGACAGAGCAGTCTGCCCTTGCCTTCGCCGGACAGGGGATTTGCGCCGGAAAACCTTCCTGCCCTTCTCGCCCCCGGCCTGGCTCTGCTGATTCTGCCCCATGTCGGGCGTTGCATGTTCCGGACGGACAAAGCTTCCATGCTGAAGGACGGGTCGCTGTACTTTTGTTCGCTGCTGGGCGCGGCGACGGCGGTGCTGCCGCTTGTGCCGGGTTTTTCCTGGCTGACCCGGCTGTTCCCGCTCTCCCCCCTGCTGCTTGCGCCCGCCCTGCCGTTCTGCCTGTCGTCCATGGCCGCGAAGAGAGCCGGCGCGCCGGCCTTCAGCGGCGCGGTCATCATGCCCGTCATCGGCGCGCTGCTCTGCCTTGCGGCCCTGAAGTATCCCGATTTACATCCCGCGGCCGCCCAGGGCGGACTTTGGGGTATGGCCGTCGGCGGCCTGGGTTTGGCCCTTGCCGGAGTTCCGCGCAATGCCGCGGGACCGGGCGCAGAGGACCAAGACAAACAAGGCCCGGCTGCGCCGGATATGCCCGGAGGTCTGAGCGCGGCTTTTTCCGTGATTTCCCCGCAGAGCCAGTATGAGGAACTGCCGACCATGGCGGTAACGCACATCGGCGGTGCCGGTGATGCGGAACAGGCCGGGACGCCCGGCAGCGTTGCCGGCCCGGAAGACGGACGGCAGGGCGGGGACGCGCCGGCAGGCGGCAAGGCCGGCTTGCTGCGCATATCCGGAAATCGGCGCGAAAAGACGCAGGATATTCCGTTTCTCCTCCCGTCCGGAGAGAACCGCTCCTACCTTGATCTGCCGTCGGAGGTCATGAACATACTGGAGGGACCCGTGCCGACCGGCAACATGCAGACGGGTTCATACCCTTTCAACCTCCATACCCTCGTGCGCCAAGTCCATGACATAGTGTCGCCCCTGGCTGAAAGCAAGGGCCTGATATTTTCCTGGTATATGTCGCCTTCTCTGCCGGTATTGCTGGAAGGCGATTCACCGCGCCTGCGCGGGGCGTTGATCCTGCTCCTGCAAAGCGCCGTACAGGCGGCCGACGGCGGTGCCGTGCAGCTTGCCGTGCGCCGGAACCCCATGACCTCGTTTGAGGGCGACCTGCTGTTCAGCATCAGCGACAACGGGTCGGCCCAGCGCACGGACGCGGGTTTTTTTCTGGCCTGGGAACTCTCCTCCCGCACCGGCGGCGCATTTACCGTGGACTATTCGGCAACGGGCGGGACGCGCACTGCTTTCAACGTGCGCTTCAAGCTGCTTGACGCGGAAACGGCGTTCGACCCTGCCGCTTCGGCGCTTCCGTCTCGGGGCAAAGCGGAAAGCGCCGCGCCCCCGCCGCGCATCGGCGGGACGCGTCCCCTCTGCATACTGCAGGCGGAAATGACAGGCGGATCAAGACGGCATACAGCGCGTTGTCTGGAAGGCGTACCGCATACCGTCGTCAACTCGTTTGATGAAGAACAGCTTGTGCGCCTGGCCGGGGAACATGAGCCGGATCTGGTGATTTTTGACGCGGATACGCCTGAAAACGTCATTGCCCGGTGTATCGCCGACCTGCGCAGCGACGAAGGCGGCAAAGTACGCAAGCGCGCGGCGGTTCTGGTGTTGACCGGCCACGACATGCAGGCGGCCCGGCTTCTGGAAGCCGGCGCGGATTACGTTCTGGGCAAACCATTTACGCGCGAAGCGTTTCTGGATGCCCTCGCGGCTGCCGTTCCCTCTGTCGCCCCGCGGATCCGGGCCTTGGGAGCGGCGACCGCCGACCGCCCCGACATGTCCGCCCAAGCTGTCCCATCCCCTGAGCGCGGCGTTTCCAGCACCGACCCGACAGGTTCGCCCGCCTTCGGCGCCGCTGAAGATGTGGCGTGGGAAACTTTTACCCCGCTGCATGAAATCTCCCCGCCGCACGGCAATGCGGGGCGGACTGCGGCGGCCGGAGCCTCCGGCGCGGACGCCTTTGCCGCGCATGCGGGCGGCGGGCCGCAGACTCCTGTACCGGCGCCGGCAGCGGAGCGTTACGCGCCGGGGCCGGAGGGAAGCGGGGAGGCCGATGCGGTCAAGCTGCCCATACCGGCCCGTCTTATTCCCAAAGGCATGACACCGGACGCACCGGTGCCGGCGAGCGCGCCCGAACCTGCGCTGCTTCCCGCGTCCGCCGCCGCATCCGCTCCCGCAGGAACGTACGAGGCAACATTCGGCGAAGCGGAAGATTCCGATGCACCGAAGCTGCCCAGACCCGCCCGGCTTATTCCAAGAGGCATGGCTGCGGAAAGGCTGGAAGGCGAAAGCAGCACGAAGACTGCCTCCCCTGCCGGACCTTTCGCAGCCGATGCCTCCAATGATCCGGACTCGGTCCTTATGCCGGGACAACATCTTTCCCGCGACCCGTTTCTGGATCCGTCGGTGGCCTTTCTGCGGCCCACATTCACTCCACCCGGCCGTCCTCCCCTGCGTGAAGCCGTAAAACTGGCCACCGGGCTGGAAACTTCGGGCGCGGTAAGCGATGCTTTGGAAGCGCCTGCGCAGTCCGCCGGGCATGAGGCCGGCCTGCCCCGGCCCGCGAGCGCTGTTGCCGCGCCGGCAACGGCCCCGGCAGGGGACGGGAGCGGCAGGTCCCAAACCGCGGGCGATGCGCCGGCAACGCAGGCGAACACGGGTGGAGGAGGGGGGCTCGCCCCGGCCCGGCAGAGCCGCAGCGGGCAAAGCCCGGACGTGCCCATGCGCAGACGCGGGCAGAGCAGCGGGACTGTTGACGCGCAGACGGAGCAACAGACGCAGGCAGGCCCCACCCGGCCGGGGGTACGCCTTCAGGTTCAGGCGCAGCCGGCCGCTGCGAAACGCCTGTCTTTTTCCGCCGGCAAAGGAAATGAGGCCTCCGGCCCGGCGCGGCTGGTCCCAACCCTCGCCGGCGCGGGCCGCGAACGCCCGGAGGCGTCCGCGCACGGCGCGCGCCATGTGGCGGAACGTCCGGGCGCTGTGCAGGTGCAACTGCCGCCCAGGCACGGTATACCGCGCAAGGGAGAGACAGACGTCAGCAGCGCCGCCGGAAACGCGACCCCGCAAACACGGCAGCCGGCAGGTACGCCGCACGGCATGCCGGTATCCGTTCATCCCTCCGAAAGCCCGGCCGGCGGGACGTTTTCCCTCCGGATACCCCGGCCCTCCCGGAACAGTCAGGACCGCGCCGGGCAAAACCCTGATGAGACTTCCGCTCAAACCGGCCGAGTCCGCGCCGCGCAAGTTCGGGACGGCGTTACCCGAACTTCGCAAGCCCCCGCCGCGCAAGTCCGGGACGGCGCTGCCCCAAGTGAATCCGCCGGCTCCGGAGCCGGCCTGGTTGGATCCGGGCAAGCCGCCGCTTCCCGCGGAGAAGAACAGACCTCCTTAGAGAATGCGTACAACGGCGTCGGCAGCGGGGCCGTGCAGGCGGTAATCGGCAGGGCGGCATCGGATGCCGCGCCGATGGTCATGGGCCTTTCTCCCGAAGATGTCGTCGCGCCGGCAACGGCTCCGGCGGCAGCGCCTTTCCGGCGCGCCGAGGGCGGGAAGCGCGGACTGCCCGGCGGAGAATTCCTTATTGATCCGGACGCCGTACGAACGGCAGACCGGCTCGAGGACGCGAAACAAGCAGGCGCAGGGCGCGGGCGGGAAGAAGAAAAACGCACTTTGCCCGGTTCTTTGATTGACTTTATGCTGCTGGATTCAGCGCAGGATGATGATGATGATGGCGACGGCGGCGCGGCAACCGTGACCGGACGGCCGGGTCCTCCGCAGACGGGAAACACTGCGGCCGACAAGACAGAGCGTGAAGTCGGCGCAACGCCCGGCCCCAGGACGAAGGCGGACGCCGCCCGGAGCAAGGCAGCGCCGGCCGTGCCGCAGCCCCCCGCCCGGAACAGGACGGCATTGCGGCCCGCTCCGAAAACTCCGATCACGAACCTGTCGGCTGCGCTGTCCGTGCCTTTGCCGGGCCTGGATGGGGAATTTCTGGATCCTGACGCATTGCGTTTCCTGCCGGGGCTGACTGAGTCCCTTGCGGACGCCCTGCGGGATGCCGGGAAAGGCGTGGATGAAAACCGGCCGGCCCTGGTTCAGGAAGCAGCCGCGCGCATGGCGTCCAAGGCCGAACATTTCGGACTGAGCCGTTTGGGCAGACTGGCCCGTTGCCTGGAGCGGGCAGCCGAAGCTCGGGATGAGGAAGCCGCGGCGACCATTATGGAGGACCTGCGGCGCGCATCGCTGCAGTACGAGAAGGCGCTCGCGGAGTGCTCCCGCAGCCTTGCCGGCGTTGACGGCTGACCTGTGATTTTGCAACATCCGGCAGCCTACGGCATAATCCCGGCGCGTTACGCTTCGACGCGTTTCCCCGGCAAAGCATTGGTCCTCCTGAAGGGATTCCCGATGTTTTATCACGTCTGGCGGCGGGCTTTGCGTTGTCCGGAATTGGCGTCCGTGACCCTGGCCACGGACGACGAGCGTATACGGGACGCTGCGAAGGCCTTGGGCGTCCCGGTCCTGATGACTTCGGCCCGGCATGAAAGCGGCACGGACCGCGTCTACGAAGCCGCATCAGCCATGTTGCTTGCGGAAGATGCGGTGGTTGTCAACATTCAGGGCGACGAGCCGGCCCTGGATGCGGGGTGTATCGGCAAGCTGGTGCGGGTTTTTGCCGACCCCAAGGTGCAGGCGGCTACGCCGGCCGCTCCGGGGGACCCCGCCGATGCGGAGCGTCCGGACAAAGTCAAGGTTGTTGCGGATGCCGAGGGCAACGCCCTCTATTTTTCCCGCGCGGGCATACCTTATGCGAGGGACGGCACATACGCCGCGCCGCCGCTTGTACACACGGGTATTTACGCGTTCACGATGCGCGTGTTGCGGCGTTTTGTCGCTCTGACGCCCTCTCCCCTGGAACGCACGGAAAAGCTGGAGCAACTGCGCCTGCTGGAAAACGGCATCAAGGTGCGGGTGCTTGTGACGGACAGGACCACGCCGTGCGTGGACCGTGAGGAAGATACGGCGGTCGTGCTGCCCCTGCTTGAAGATTACGGCGCGTAATTTTAAAGTCGAAAATATATATTTTAGTCAACACTCTCAATTTTAGATGCGTCAGCCCTGCAGGCGGCCGGATTCCGCTTGACTACGGCGCGGTGATTGCATAGGAGTTAGCGGTAATTGACGGCAAAAAATAGTGCCGCAAAGGAAAATTTTGGTATTTTTGTTGGTATTGTAACCGCCGCGTTTCACAAAATAGTTGCTGTCAGCAAGTTTCCCGCCGCAATTCGATAGAGGGTGTTATGCAGTGGGTAAACAACAACACATGCGAAGGAACCCGGCAGAACAGCAGCTTCGGCGTGGTGCGCTCTTTGGCCTTTGTCGCCATGGTCCTGACGCTGGCCTTGTCGATCGCCGTTTCTGTATATCTCGGCAGCACGGCCCGCGACACGCTGATCAGGAAAAACCGGGACTTCGCGTCCTTGCTTGCATCGAACCTCAACAGCCAGATATACCGCCGCTTTTCCCTGCCGACTATCTTGTTTTACGGGCCGATAGCGTTGAGCGAGCCTGAGCAGTCCAGGCAGCTTGACCAGATAGTCCGGTCCATTATCCAGGATTTGCAGGTGGACGATCTGCGTATTTTTGCCGGCGACCACACGGTGACCTATTCCACCAACAAGGACGAGCCGGGCAAAAACGATTTGGCATCGCCTTCCGTCGACCTTGCGGTCAAGGCTGAGGGGCCTGTCTTCGACATTGACGGCGGGTTGCCCTATCCTTCTGCATTTTTCAGGTTTTCGCTGCCTGCGGACACCTACCGCATGCGCACCACCTACCGCATGCGCGCGCCGGAGCGGCTCAGTCCTTCGGAGTTAAGCGAGCTTATGCGCGTAGCCGAGCGCATCAATCCTTCGGCGCCGATGGGGGCGGCCGAGCGTCTCGGCCGGCTCGGTGATTTCGGCGCGAACATGGGGGTGTTGGAATTTTCGCAGGACATCACGCAGGACATGGAACGTTCCGTGCGGTTTCAGCAGCTTGTGCTGGCGGTGACGCTGCTCGGGTCGGGCATGCTTACGGTTTTGCTGCTTCTTCTTGTGCGCCGCGCAGAGCGGGCCATTGCCCTGCGCACGGCGGAAGAACAGCGACTGCTGAACGAGCTGCACCAGCATGAGAAGCTGGCCGGGATGGGGCGTGTAGTAGCCGGCATTGCACACGAGATACGCAATCCTCTGGGCATTATTTCCTCCAGCGCCGAGTTTTTGCTCAACCGCGCGGGGGATGAAAAAAACGGCTCGACCAGAATCTTGCGCGCCATTTACGACGAGGCGCGGCGCCTGACGCGCACCGTGGGCGACTTTCTCGACTACGCGCGGCCCAGACAGCCGGTCAGGGACAGTGTGGATGCGGCGCAGGTAATTTCGCAGGCGCTGGCCTTTCTGACTCCGGACATCAATGCCAGGGAAGTCGCCGTGCTGCGTTCCGGGGAAACGGAAAATTTCTTTGTGCCGGGCGACAAGGACCTGCTGTACCGGGCCTTTTACAATATTATGAGCAACGCCCTGCAGGCCATGGAAAGCGGCGGCACTCTAAGTATAGACCTGCGCCGTACGCCCGGCGCGGGCAGCGACGTCCCCGGCGCGCGGCTGACCTTTCGGGATTCGGGACCCGGCTTTGCCCATGAATACATGGACAAGGTGCTGGATCCCTTTTTTACGACCAAGGACGGCGGCACCGGCCTCGGTCTGCCCATAGTCGCCAACATTATCGGCAGCCACGGCGGCAGACTGGAACTGTCCAATGCCCCGGAAGGCGGGGCTGTGGTGCAGGTGACGCTGCCCGGTGTCGCCGCGCCGGATGCGCAAGGATGAGAAACGCCGATGTCCGCTGAACAAGTCGAAATTCTGCTTATAGACGATGAAAAAAACTACCTGCTGGTTCTGGAGAGCCTGTTGCTGGATGCGGGGTATTCGGTAACGGCCCTGAGCGACCCGGAAAGCGCTCTGGCCTTTCTGGATGAGTCCGAAGTGGATGTCGTCATCACCGACATGAAGATGCCCAAGCTTTCCGGCAAGGACGTGCTGACGCATGTCAAGCGGGATTACCCGCACGTCCCTGTGCTGGTGATGACCGCGTTCGGCACCATTGAAAGCGCAGTGGATATTATGAAAATGGGGGCGTTCGACTATATCGCCAAGCCTTTTGCCAATGACGAGCTGCTGCTTTCGGTGCAGAACGCTGCCGAGCTGGCGGGGGTACACAGGCGCTATCGCCTGCTGCATGAAAACCTGGAAGAGCAGTACGGACTGCACCGGATAATCGGTAAAAGCAAGGGAATACGCACTGTGCTGGCGGTAGTGGACAGGGCCGCGCCCGCCAAAAGCACCATCCTCATCAGCGGGGAATCAGGCACCGGCAAGGAGCTTGTGGCCAGGGCCGTGCATTTCGCGTCCCCGCGCAAGGACGGACCGTTCATCAGCGTCAACTGCGCTGCGCTTAATCCGGGGGTATTGGAAAGCGAACTTTTCGGGCACGAAAAAGGCTCGTTTACGGGTGCCGTGGCCTTGCACCGCGGGCGTTTTGAACTGGCGCACGGCGGCACCCTCTTTCTGGATGAAATAGGCGAACTGCAGCCGGAGATTCAGGTCAAGCTTCTGCGCGTACTGCAGGAGCGCAAATTCGAACGTGTCGGCGGGTCCGAGGAAATTGAGGTGGACATCCGGGTAATCACGGCCACCAACAAAGATTTGCAGCGTGAAGTGGAGGAGGACAGGTTTCGTGAAGACCTGTATTACAGGCTGAACGTGGTGCACATGGTGCTGCCTCCCCTGCGCGAACGGCGAGAGGACATTCCGCTGCTTCTGGCCCATTTCATTGAAAAGGCGGCGGCAGACAACAACATGCCGCGCAAGACTTTCAGTCCGGAGGCGCTGGAGCTCCTTTCCGGCTATGAATGGCCCGGCAACATTCGGCAGTTGGAAAATGTGGTGGAGCGTTGCGTGATTATGGCGAGCGGCGACGCCGTCACGGTGGACGACCTGCCTCCCGAGGTCAAGGACGAAGAAGCGCATTTGAAAAACGCGTTGGACCTGTTGCCTGCGGAACTGAACCTGGCGGAGACTCTGGACAGACTGGAAGCGGCGCTGATCCGACGGGCTCTGGCCAGAGCGGATTTTGTGCAGGTCAAGGCCGCTGAACGCCTGGGCATATCCAAAAGCCTTCTACAGTATAAGCTGCGCAAGTACGGCATCACCGGGCATTAGACTGAACTTCCAGACTATTTCCTATGTAACCATCTTATTTTACATATAGTATCAATTTGAAAATGGAGAGTGTACATCAGCAGATAGATTTTCTGCACGAAAATATTATAAAATCAACATGTTGTCAGGATGTTTCTCAACACCTCGACACACTCGGAAAAACTTGTAATTTTTTGGACGTTACTATGACTGTATCTATCCATAGGTAAAAACTCTCAGAAATGAATACGTCATAAGTTCGCGCCTGATGTTCTTATTTTAGTTATAAACTATGCCGTTACAGCGCTATAGTCGGTCGTTTGCAACTGTGATTACGGATTCAGGAAATAACGGCCTGTCGCCGCAAACTTGGTATGAAAAGCGGAACGAAGGGGCGTCAATAGGCGCCTTTGCCGCTGATCAGAGCCGGAACGGTGCGGATGATTATATAGATATCCAACCATACCGACCAGTTGTACACATAACGCTGATCAAGCTCCACGCGTTCGGCATAGGAGAGGTCATTGCGTCCAGAAACCTGCCAGAGTCCGGTGATGCCCGGTCGAACGCGTTTGTAAAGCGTATAGGCATCTCCGTAGCGCCGGATTTCTTCGACGACTATGGGGCGCGGACCGACAAGACTCATGTCGCCCATGACGACATTGAGGATCTGCGGCAGTTCGTCCAGGCCGGTACGGCGCAGGATGCGTCCGACCCCGGTCAGGCGCGGATCGTCGGCGAGTTTTTGATCTTCATCCCATTGCCTGCGCAGTTTTTCGTCCCCTGCAAGGGTTTCCCGCAGAACCTGCGGGGCATCGGCCACCATGGTGCGGAATTTGAACAGGGTGAAGGCGTTTCCGTTTCGTCCCAGCCTCTTTTGCGTGAAAAACACCGATCCGCGGCTGTCCAGACGGATGACCAGCGCGGCTGCGGGGAGAAGCGCGAGCAGGACGGCCCCTGCCGGCAGGCAGACCAGCAGGTCCAGCAATCTTTTCAGGCGCATTCGGGCCGGGTCCAGCAGATTTTGGCGCATGGCCAGCACGGGCCCGCATGGAAAATCCGCCGCATGCAGCGAAGTCTGCTTGAGCCAGAAGGTATCCGGCTTGACGACAATGCGCCGGAAGCGCTTGCCCAGCTTGAGCACAAGCTCGCGAACGGCATCGCCGGACAGGGGGTCGAGCAGAATGCAGACTATGGCGTCGGAGCAGGCGCGTTCAAGCTCGTCGAGATACCTGTCCTCCGTTGTACCGGCAGGAGTCCGCAGTTTGCCGTCGGCGCTCAGAGGGACGCGTGCCGTGATATAAAGGCCGCTGCAGAGGGCGCTGCGAAAGGCGCGCTCCTCGGCCCCGCCTTCACCTTCCGGCGCGAACAGCAGGACAGGGTAACCCCACCACGTTGCATGCGCGCACAGGTTACGGGTCAGGCAGCGGAACAACGGCACGGAGGCAAGGGTCGCAAGCCAGGCCATGAGCACGACGGACCGGGAGAACAGTTCCCCCTGTCTGCCGATGAACAGCAGGAAACCCAGAAACAGAAAGCCTATGCTCGTTCCAAGGCTCAGGAGCTTCAATTCTTCTTCAGGGGAACGCATTATGCCGGGGTAAAGGCCGAGAGTCGCATACAGGGGAATAAAAAGCAGCAGGACGGGAGTTGAGTTCAGGTAAAGTTCCGGGGGCAGGTCGCCGCCGCTCGCCCCGCGCAGGGCGCAGGCGGCGACAGGGCCTGCGAAGACGGCGCACAGGTCTGATAGAAGCAACGCGTTGCGGGTGGAACGCAGACGGGGCAGGCTCAACGACACCACGGTTCCGCCTTCAGCGTTGAGCTTTTCGTGCGCGCCTCCGCGCCGTCGTTACCGATATTGAACTGCATTTCATACAGCTTGACGTAGAGCGGGCTTACGCGCAACAGTTCGGCATGCGTGCCCTGCGCGACGATTTTTCCTTTGTCCAGTACCAGAATACGGTCCGCGCCCATGATCGTCGACAGCCTGTGAGCCACGGCGATACTGGTCCTGTCGGCCTGGAGCCTGTCCAGGGCATTGCGGACCAGACGTTCGGATTCCGAGTCCAGGGCGCTGGTGGCCTCATCAAGAATCAGGAGCGGGGCATTCCTGATCAGGGCACGGGCGATGGTAAGCCGCTGTTTCTGGCCGCCGGAGATTTTGATGCCCCGTTCGCCGATCAGCGTGTCGAAGCCCTGCGGCATGGCATTGATAAACCCGGCGGCGTGCGCGGCCTCGGCGGAATGCCGAACCAGTTCGTCATCCGTATCTTCCAGGCCGTACATGATGTTCTCTTTGACGGAAGTGTTGAACAGAAAAGCATCCTGGGAAACTGTGGAAATGAGCGAACGCAGGGAATACAGGTCGTACTCTCTCAGGTCCGTGCCGTTCAGGGTCAGCCTGCCTTCCTGCGGGTCGTAAAAGCGGGGAATGAGATTCACTACGGTGCTTTTGCCGGCTCCCGACGGGCCGACCAGCGCAATTTTTTCCCCGGCCTTGACGGAGAAGGCTATGCCGTCCAGCGCTCTGGTGCCGTCCGGATAGGAGAATACGACATTTTCAAAGCGCAGTTCCCTGAAAGGCGGCATAAAGATGGTCCCGCCGCCCGCCTCCATGCGCAACTCCGGGTTGTCCAGCAGACCGAAGACCCGCTCCGCTCCGGCAAGGGCCGTCTGCACGGACAGATTCGCGGCGCTGAATTTCTTGATCGGCTCGTACATCAAAATCAGGGCGGCGATAAAGGAAAAAAAAGTACCCGGACTTTGCCGGCCGTCGATAACCTGCATGCCTCCGACAAAGATCACCAGGCTGATGCCGGCGGCGGCGATGATTTCCATGCTGCATGAAGCTAATTCGCCGGTCAGCGAGCCTTTCAGGGCAAGGTTCATGAGTCTGCGGTTCTCGCGGTCGAAGCGCTCCTTTTCCCGGTCCTCGGCGCCGAAAGCCTTGACCACCTTGATGCCGCTCAACACCTCCTGCAGCTGCGAGGTCAGCTCGCCGGTCTGCTCCATGCCTTTGCGGGAAAATCTGCGCACGCGCCTGCCGAAATACACGAAAGGCCAGAACACGAGAGGCAGAACGACAACGGAGCAGAGGGCCAGTTCGAAATTTTGGTAAAATACCACGCCTGCCAGGCTGATCAGGGTGATGACCTGGCGCACGATCATCACCGCGGCAGGCATGCTGGAGCGGATTGCCGCGACATCGTTCATAATGTGCGACATGATGACGCCGGTGCGCGAACTTTCAAAAAAACCGACCGGCAACATGATGATCTTGTTGCACAGTTCATCGCGCAGTACTTCCAGCACCTTGAGGCCGGCATAGTGCATGAGGTAATTCTGCAGCAGCTTCATCAGCGCCTTAAGCAGGGTTACGCCTACGAAGGCAAGAGGAATGAACAGCAGGAGTTCCGTGTTTTTGTTGACAAACAGCTCATCCAGAGCCGGTTTGACGAGCCAAGCCGTGCCGGCGTCACAGAGGCCGGCGGCGGACATGAACAGGGCGGCGAAAAATATGTGGATCTTGTAGGGGAGAAAATAGCGGAGACATCGCTTGAACAGCTTTGCGCCGCGGTGCGTTTCATCAAAATTTTCTTTATGGTCTGAAACCTCTCCCTTCAGGGAGATTCCCGCTTGACGCCCGGCAAAGCCGGGCATACCTTTCCTGTAATCCCTCCCCTCATGGAGGGGGCAATCCACCCGGCTCCCATCCGCCGGGACGGGGTCAGGCGGCGGATGGAGTCGGCTGCGGCTTGAAACATGGAGAGTCCGGTCCCGGTCGGGTGCGCTTTCCTGCATCGCTTCACAGGCTCACAAGTTCCACGCTTTCCGGGTCGAGAGGGGCGTTGAGGAAGATGCCGCCCACGCGCGCAAAGCGTTCCGGGGCGTCCGTGGTGAGAAAACGCAGGCGCCCGGAAGGCGGCGGATCGCCGGAACCGCCCGGCTGCCGCAGCAGGTTCAGGCGCGCCAGTTCTTCTTCCACCGCCGCGGCGGTGGTTTCCGCCGAATCGATGATTACGGGTTCCGGTCCGGCTACCGAGGCCACGGCCCCGGCCAGCGGCGGGAAATGCGTGCAGCCGAGCACGATGCAGTCCGGGCGAAATCTGTCGTGCCCGGCCTCTTCTCCGATGACCGGCGCCAGGTAACGCGCTGCGGCGATTTCGGCTATGGGGCCGGTCAGCCAGCCTTCCTCCGCCATGGGGACGAAGAGGGTGCAGGCCACGCCTCGGACATCGGCATCGGGACGCAGGGCGTGTATGGCTTTGTCGTAGGCCCGGCAGTTGACGGTTGATTCCGTGCCCAGAATCAGGATGTTGCCGCCGTGTTGTTTGCCGGAAACAACCGCGCAGGCCGCGCGCGCGCCGGGGTCCACCACGCCCACAACGGGCAGGGGAGCAAAAGCTTTACGCAGGTCGGGCAAGGCGGCCGCTGTGGCCGTATTGCAGGCCACGACCAGCAGCTTGATGCGGCGTTCCACCAATTTTTCGGCGGCCTGGAGGGCGTAACGCACAATGGTGCCCCTGCTTTTCGTGCCGTAAGGCAGGCGGGCCGTGTCGCCCAGGTAGAGGCAGCGCTCGCGCGTCAGGCGTCTGTGTACCGCGGAAAGCACGGTCAGCCCGCCTATTCCGGAATCGAAAATGCCGATGGGCAGTGCGCGGGCTTCAGTGCCTGCATCCGTCATCGTTTTCCTCCCACAGGGCGTAGACTGAAGCCGTCACCGGGGTGTTAAGGGAGTCCAGCACGCGTTCCAGCTGAATGCCTTCCCGCAGGGGCGTGCCGTGGCCGAAAGCGGCGCGTATGCCCATGCTCACGAACTGTACGGCCCTGTCCATAGCCAGGGGAAGACTGTCCCCCTGCATCATGCTCCCCAGCAATACGCTGGTGAAACAATCGCCCGTTCCGGGGTAGTCCGCGGGCAGCCAGGCGCAATCCACGCGCCAGAAACGGTTGTGTTGCCGGCGGTAGGCGACCGTAGCGCTGCGCTTGGCCCCGGCGCACGGCACGCCGGTAATGACGGCGATATCCGGCCCGTTGTCCGTAAGCCGGTACAGCCAATCGCGCAAGCGCCCTTCATCCATGCCGTTGCGGGCGAGGTCCTGCGGGTAGCGTTCGCCGAGCAGCAGGGCGGCTTCGGTAAGGTTGGGCGTGATGCAGTCGGCCTTGCGCGCCAGTACGCGCATGGTTTCCACCATGCCCATGTCCATGGTCGGTTCCAGGCGGCCGTTGTCGCCCAGAACCGGATCGACCACGGCCAGGCCGCCCGGTTTCAGGCAGTCGTTGATGCACTCCTCCACGATCCCGGCCTGCTCGGCGGATCCCAGAAAACCGCTGTACACTGCGTCGAATTGCAGCTCAAGGTCCTTCCAGTGCCGCAAAAACCCGGCCATGTGCCCGGTCAGGTCGGCAAAACGAAACTTCTCGAATCCCGTGGTACCCGTGGAAAGCACGGCCGTCGGCAACGGGCACACCTGTATGCCGAGCGTGGAAAATACGGGGATGACGACCATCAGAGAAGTATGTCCGAAACCGGCAAGGTCGTGAACAGCAGCCAAGCGTTGTACAGGAGCCATTGTGTCTGTCGCCGTCCCGGCGTTTCCCTGGAGCGTTTCAACGTTGATTTTGTACGCCGCCGACGTTTCCCGATTTCAGCGGAAATCAGTAAAGCGAAAATGAATTACAGAACTGTTGCGCCTTGGCCGCGCCCTCGCGGGTAAGCATCAGTACTGATTCCGTTGCGGCAGCGATGCACTTGTCCATAAGCTCTGCTTCGCTTTCGGAAAAACGGCCGAGAACAAAAGAAAGGGTATTGTGCGGCGCTTTGCCGATGCCGATGCGCAGGCGGAAAAAGTCCGGTGTGCCGAGGCATTGTGTAATGGATTCCACACCCTTGTGCCCGGCGCTGCCGCCGCCTTTTTTCATTTTCATGCGTCCGGGCGGCAGGTCGAGTTCGTCGTGTACCACGAGGATACGCTCTGGAAGGATGCGGTAGTAGGACGACACGGCGCGTACGGCTTCGCCGCTTGCGTTCATAAAGGTCAGCGGTTCGCAGAGCAGCCGGTCTCCGGCAGCGCCGTCGGCGTCCGCGAAACGCGCTTTCCACAACGCGAAAAGGTTTTTCCGGCCGGAAAGCTTTTGCAGCACGCCCGCTTTCTCGCGGTCCTGAAGCAGGCGTTCCAGCACCATAAAACCCAAATTGTGGCGGGTACGGCTGTATTCCGTGCCCGGATTGCCGAGTCCGACGATGAGTCCGCCTATATCCATACTCAGCCGGTTTCACCCGCGCCTTCCTCGTTATCATCCTTGCCGCTTCCCGGCAGGTTGACGGTCAACACGGCGAAATTGACGTCATAGCGGGCGCGGACCTCTTCGGGCAGGGCAAGGTCTGCGATGCGCAATCCCTGACCCACATCAAGCCCGCTGATGTCCACAAGAATTTTTTGCGGCAGGGCAGCGGGTTTACAGAGGATGTCGATGTTTTCACGGTAAATTTCCACCTTGCCGCCCGCTTTGACTCCCCTGGGCGTGCCCGTGAACTCGAGAGGCACGCGCACCTTCAGCTCCCTGTCCTGATCCGCGCCGTAAAAGTCAAGGTGCATGAAGCGATTACGGGTAGGATAGTATTCGACATCCCAGATCAGGCAGGGGCGGGTTGTTTTTTTGCCGCCGTCGTCGATTTCCAGATCAAAAACCGTGGTGCGGCCGGTTCGGGCATACACTCTGGAGAGTTCAGCCTCATTAACTTGAAGGCTCAACGCATGTCCCGTCGCATCATAAAAAACGGCGGGAGTGAAACCGCTTGCGCGCAGGCGGCGATTGGCGTTTTTACCGGTTTTTACGCGTACGGACGCGCGAAGTGCGGGCCTGCTTTCCATGGTGTTCTCCTTTGATCCTCAGCCATGACTTGCGCCGTTGCTGACGGAAGGCCGTTTTTTCGGGCCCTGCGGCTTCAGAGAAAGAGCACGCTGACGGAGGATTCGGTGTGTATATTGTGTATGCTTTTGGCCAGAAGCCCGGCTACGGAAATCACTTTCAGCTTCGGACAATTCTTCGTTTTGTCCTCGGTCGGTATGGTGTCGGTAACGATCACCTGGCAGAAATCCGAAGCGTTGATGCGTTCAATGGCCGGCCCGGAGAGGACGGCGTGGGTTGCGCAGGCCATGATTTTTTCGGCGCCGTGTTCCAGCAGGACCTTGCCTGCTGCGACCAGCGTACCCGCTGTATCTATCATGTCGTCGATAACTATGGCGGTTTTGCCTTCAACATCGCCGATGACGTGCATGGCCGAAGCCTGGTTGGGCTTGTCGCGGCGTTTGTCTATGATGGCAAGGCCGATGCCCAGGCGCTTGGCAAAGGAGCGCGCGCGTTCGACGCCGCCGGCGTCGGGAGAAACGATGACCGCATCGGACGACCAGTTGCGCAGGTATTCGAGCAGCACGGGCTGGGCAAAGAGATTGTCCACCGGCCGGTTGAAAAATGCCTGTATCTGGCCGGCATGCAGGTCAACGGTGACCAGCCGGTCCAATCCGGCCGCTTCAAGGAAGTCGCCCACGGCTTTGGCGCTTATCGGGGCGCGCGGGGTTACTTTGCGATCCTGGCGCGAGTAGCCGTAATAGGGTACGACGGCCGTCACGCGGCCTACGCTGGCCCGCTTGAGCGCGTCAAGCATAAGGCAGAGCTGCATGATATTGAAGTTTACCGGGGCGCATGTAGGCTGGATGACGAAGACATCGTCTCCTCGGACATTGTCCCCTATCTCTATGCGGATTTCACCGTCACTGAACGTGTCGCACAAGGCGGGCGACAGCTTGCATCCCAGATGGTTGCAGATGGCTGCCGCCAGTGCCTGGTTGGCTGTGCCGGTCAGTATTTTGAGTGAACCAGTCATGGCGGCTCTGAAGCGCTTCACATCGGCAGCAGGGAGAACAGGGACGGAACGTTGCGCAACGGTGCGGCGTCCGTAACGGAGAGCTTTCCCTATCCCAAGCATTCAAGAGCGTCAATAAAAAAAACGGACAAGGCAACCCGGCATCAAGAAGACTGTGCGGCGCGCCGCCGTTCCCGTTGCCGTGCGCGCGGCGGCAGACAATCGCCGGCCGGTATGCAGGCGCCGTCTTTCGTTACGTTTGCCGTGAAGTTGCGGACGGGGGCGGACAGTTTCACGACTCTGCATGTGGGTTCCTCATCGTGCAGGTACTCCACGGCCAAGTCTCTGCCGTTGCTTTTTGCGTAATAGAGCGCCTTGTCCGCGCAATCCGTAATGTTTTCCTGCCAGGCGCCGTGCCATTCCGGATCGGCTGCCGCTATCCCGGCGCTGACAGAGATGTGCAGGCCGCTTTCTACAACGTTGCCGTCGGCATCGCGGATGAGAAAGTTGAATTGTTTGACGGACTGCCGGATCTGTTCGACGATTTCCGGCAACCGTGACGCTTCGTCGCCGCTCACAACCATGACAAACTCCTCGCCGCCGTAGCGGGCGACCAGCGCATCGTCGGGCCGGACCAGAGTGCGCGCGCCCTTGCTGAGGAGCTTGGCTACGACCACCAGCACCTGGTCGCCTATGCGGTGCCCGTGTTCGTCGTTGAAGCGCTTGAAAAAGTCTATATCGAAAATGGCCAGACGCATGGGTCGCCTCTTTTCGCGCCATGCCTGCACGGCCTTTTCCATAAATTCATCAAAGGCCCTGCGGTTGGCAATGCCGGTCAGGGGATCGCTGGCGGCCATATTTTCCAGAGAATGAATGTCGTCAGCCAGCAGTTTTTTGACGCGCGCGAAAGATTCGCGCAGTCTGTGTGGTTTATCGGCAGTCGAGAATATGTCTTCGACTATGCCGACAGCTGTTTCTTCCAGCGCGTTCAGATCTCCGCTGCGCGTGGAAAGCAGATTTTGAAATTCCCGCACCATGCCGGCAAGTTCCTGCAGTATGCTCTCAATCTTTTTTCTGTAGGGCGCAACCATACATTCCTGATAAGCGGCAAGTATTTGGTGCAGGCTTTCTTCCGAATAGTCCCTGCTTGCGAATATGGCGGTCAGCAGGTTCTGGACGGTTATTTTCTGGACATCGCTGATGTGGGGGTAGTCTTTGATCTCCCTGAGAAAAAGGAGCAGGGATCTCCAGCGCGTGTCACGGGGAACACCCACCTTGTCGAACAGTTGCAGAAGCTGCCTGTATTGGTCGATTGATTCCACCATGGCTGTTCCTTCGGCTGTGCGGGCCCCGCAACGGGCGGGAAAGCGTTCGCGCGGCTTACGCGCCTCTCACCTGCACCACCAATGCGCCCCCGCTTCCCGCTCCCGCTGTTGCCGTGTATAGGCTCTTAACACGGCTCCTGAAAAAAGTATACCTGATGAGGAGTCTGAGCAGCAGTTCTCATTATGGCCCTGGCTGTGGTTTTGCAGCATTGTCCGGCGGGACAAAAAGCCGACTCTGTGGGAATAATGGACTTTTTTCTTCGGTAAAAGCGGCTCAGGTGGGAAAATTTTTTCAAAAAAGTCTAAAATTAGAATTGCTGGAGTCTGAACCATGACAACCGAATGAATGAGAGTGTTGACATACAGATATATTTATGGCATAATTGCCCTACCAGAAACAAAGAAGGCCCAATTATGCCCGAGTGTAAAAACTGTGAGAGTTTTCACTTATAGATTGATAATGCCACAGTCTGCATTTTTTCAAAAAAAGGAGGTGCTGTAAAAGCCTGCCAGAGCCGTAATGTCAATTCGAGAGTGTACATCAACGGATAGATTTTCGGCGCAAAAATATTATAAAACCAGCATGTTGCCAGGATGTTTCTCAACACCTCGGCACAGCTCGGAAAAACTTGTAATTTTGAGATGTTA
>JAISMY010000082.1 GCA_031276485.1 Desulfovibrio sp.
TCGGCTGCGCAATGGTTCCTATTCCCCCATACCTCACCGGTAGAAAACGGGGACCTTTTGTTAAAATTAGAATCGCTGTGGCTGCCCCGGCAATTCTCATTTTAGACTTTCTTGAGAAATTTTTTTCACCCGAGCCGGTTGAATCGAAGGAATATCGCCCCTTATTCCCACTGAATTGGCGTTTTATCCCACCAGCCGAGGCTGCAAAACCACATCCAAGGCGACAAGGAGCCATAATTAAAATTGCTGATTGTTCACTCCCATCTTGCGCGCGCAAGAGGAAAAAGATATACGGGGTACGGGCCGATACGCGACGCGGGTCGGGCGCGCAAAGCAGACCGGACGCGCCGCAGACATTACAAGGAGACATCCATGGCGACTTCACAAGTGACCTATCTCGGCGGGTTGCACACGGAATGCAGGCATCTGCAAAGCGGCGCGGCCATCAGCACGGACGCGCCCGTCGACAACCGCGGCAAAGGCGAGGCCTTTTCTCCCACCGATTTGTTTGCCACCTCGCTGGCCGCCTGCGCCATGACCATTATGGGGATTTACGGCGAAGAACACAAGGTGGACGTGACCGGCATGACGGCTGAAGTCACCAAAACCATGAGCGAAAACGGCCCTCGCCGCGTTGCCGCCGTAGAGGTGAACATCGCCATGCCGGACAGAGAGTATTCCGACAGGGAAAAGCGCAGCCTAGAGCGCGCCGCGCTGACCTGTCCCGTCCATAAATCCCTGCATCCGGACATCAGGCAGAGCATCAACCTCATCTGGGCGAAATGAGGGCGGCGGCAATCCGCTGTCACCGTCCGGACATCAGGCGGAGCGTCAACCTCATCCGGGCGAAATGAGGGCGGCGGCAAACGCGGCTTCTGGGCGGCCAGCAAGGTAGCCGTTGTAAAAGGCCGTCGCCTCCATATCCGCCTTGCCCGCGGGCCGCAGACGGGTGAACGCGTAAGCGCCGTCCCCGCAGGCGACAAGCAGCGCCCCGTCGGCAAGCCCGAGAATACAGCCCGGTCCGCCGCCCGCATCGGGGTTTACTTCCGCGTCGCTGGCCGCGGCGTCTGCAGCGTACCCGGCGTTTTCGCCGCGGCAAGCGGTCGCCGCCCCCTGTCGGCATTCAAGAAAGGCGCGCATGGCCGGGGACAAAGGATGGATGCCGGGCGAGGCGAGTACCCGCAGGTCGGCCTTGCCCTTGCGGCGCAACAGCATATAGCTTCCCGGCCGCGGATGCAGGCCGCGGAGGCGGTTGTGCAGGACGGGCGCAGGCAGGGAAAAATCCACCCGGCATTCCTCTTCGGTAATTTTGGGAGCAACCGTCGCGCGCGCGGCGTCCTGTTCCACGGGACGGACAGCTCCGGCGGCAAGCCGCTGCAGACATTCAATCAGCAGCTCGGCACCCGCGTCGGCTAGTTCTTCAAGCAGCTCGCCGCAGGTGTCGTTCGGGGCTACGGCAACGGCCCGCTGCATGAGGATGGGGCCGGCGTCCAATTCTTCCGTCACGCGCATGATGCTGACGCCCGTGCAGCGCGCGCCGTCCGCAAGGGCGCGATGCACCGGCGCCGCGCCGCGATAGAGCGGCAGCAACGAAGCGTGGACGTTGACTGCCCCCAGTTTCGGGATATTCAGCACGCGCCTAGACAGGATAAGACCGTAAGCGGCGGTGATCAGCAAATCCGGAACCGGTCCCGCGCGCAGCGGCCCGGCCGCGGCTTCGGCATCCGGCCCCCTGATGAAACTGCGGGGCTGAAAGACGGGCAGGGCATGCTCAAGGGCGAGCGCTTTTACCGGGGATACTCCCGGTTTGCGGCCGCGCCCGGCGGGCTTGTCGGGCCGGGTGAACACGGCACGGACCGCAAGAAAATCGACTTCCAGAACACGTTTCAGGATTGTCGCCGCAAAGTCCGGCGTGCCCATGAACACGACGCTCAGGGGCGCTCCGGCGCCGTCAGCGCCCATGCTCGGCCGCCTTCTTTTTCAGGCGTCTGTCCAGCATCCCGCGTTTCATTCGGCTCAGGCGGTCGATAAACAGCACCCCATCCAGGTGGTCGCACTCGTGTTGCACGCACACGGCCAGACGCCCGGAAGCGTTAAAGGCCACGGGACGCCCTTCAAGGTCCACAGCCCGGACGGCGGCGAACTCGCGCCGCGTCACTCTGGCCGAGTAATCCGGCACCGAAAGGCAGCCTTCGTCCGCGCTGAGTTCTTCCCCGGAAAGGGTGAGTACGGGGTTGATCAGCACGTGCAGGTCTTCCCTGCGCTCCGGGCCGGAGATATCAATCACCACCAGGCGCAGGGACTCGCCCACCTGAGGGGCGGCCAAGCCGACGCCGTCCCCGGCGTACATCGTTTCCGTCATATCCGCCGCCAGTGCGCGGATGCGGGGGCTTATCTCCTCCACCGCAACGGCCTTGCGAGCCAGGCGCGGGTCGGGATACTGCAATACAGGCAGAATCATGGTTTTCCTTTAGGCGTCGCGTAACGCTGCGCAGAGCCTGTGTCCGCGACCCGGGACCCCGCCGGGGTCAACCTGGGCAGGCGTAGGCTGATGATCCCCTCCGGACTCCCGCATCGGGTACATATAATTTCAAAGTTGAACCGCGCTAATCTAGCGCGTGGTGAAAGGCGTGGCAAGAGTGCCGGAAACCCATAATCCACCGCGCCCATGGCCGCAGTTCTCCAAAAACGAGGAAAAGATGTTTTTCAGGATGCTCTTTTGCTCCATTGGTGATTTTTTATGCCATTACTTCGCGTTCGGATGACCTT
>JAISMY010000001.1 GCA_031276485.1 Desulfovibrio sp.
AATTGGTATGGCGGAGGCGAAGCCGCCGCCCGCAAGTTTTTGAAAAATCAGGCTTTGCCTGTTTTTCAAAAACTTTGGCGTCTTGCATTCAAACTCGTTTGAATGCAACTTGGTATGAGTACGCCGATCCTTTATTCCATATCCGGCAACGCAAAGGAGTCCGCCGTGGAAACCGTCATTATCGTCCTGGCGATCGCGGGGGCCGCGATCTTTTTCATCCGTAAGGTCATTCTCGGCCGGTCCTGCTCTTGCGGCCGGGAGGATTGCACACACAAGGCGGTGAAAAAAGCGCCCTGAACCCGTGCCCGCCGGCGGCCGTCGCGTTGCGGGGGGGGGGGGGGCACTCCCGCGTTAATTGCCGGGCGGAGCTTGCCGGCGCCGGACGCAGCGGGTTCGCGGCCGGGCACTTGCAGATGAGCGCATGCGGGCCGCATCCGTCATTTTTCCGTCAACGGGAAAACCTGTGCGTCCGCAAGCGCGCATAAGTACACAGAAAAAGCTCAAAAAAATCTTGACGCTGCGCCGGCGGGCAGGTATGTTTCCAAGATAGGAGGAGCCGCGGCATGGACGCAGTTTCACCACTGGAAGCGATCTATGCGGCGGCGCGCATTCCGGCGGGAAGCCGGGAACGGGACGCTCTGGCCGGCGGACTGCGCGCCGCCCTGAAATACGCCGGGGCAAAGGCCGTAGGAGACTACCTCTCCGAAAGCTTTATGGATTACCTGACCGCGGTGATTGATGAAAAAATCTCGGCCCAGGTCAACGCCATCCTGCATCACCCTGATTTTCTCGCGCTGGAAGCCATGTGGCGCGGCCTGCGTTTTCTCGCCGACCGCATGGATTTCACCCAGAACATCATTCTGGAATATATCAACGTCTCCAAGGAAGACCTGCTGAACGACTTTCACGATGCCCCTGAGATCGTGAAATCCGGCCTGTACCGGCTCATTTATACGGCGGAATTCGGCCAGTTCGGGGGCCGGCCCGTGGGGGCCATCATCGCCGGCTACACCTTCGGACCGGCTCCGCAGGACGTCCGGTTGATGCAGTATGTCTCGGCCGTCGCGGCCCTCTCCCACGCGCCGTTCTTCGCCGCGGCGGGCAAGGACTTCTTCGGCGTGGACACATGGGCGCGTTTTCCGGATCTGGCGGACATGAGAAGCATTTTCGGCATGCCCCGCTTTGCCCGCTGGAACGCGTTCAGAGATACCGAAAACGCCCGCTACCTGGGCCTGACCCTGCCGGGCTTTTTGTTGCGCCTGCCCTATGACGGCGAAAACGCCGCCGGCGCCGCATCGTTCAATTTTCATGAGGAACCGGAAAGCGAGGACGACTTTTGCTGGGGGAATACGGCCTTTGCCGCGGCAGTATGCCTTGCGGACAGTTTTGCCAAGTACCGCTGGTGCGTGAACATCATCGGCCCGGACGGAGGCGGCGCCGTGCAGGATCTTCCCTGTTGCAGCTACCGGGCCATGCGCGGCATACTCAACAAAATTCCCACGCGCACCGTTATTTCCGAGCATAGGGAATTTGAACTGTCGGACCTGGGATTCATGGCCCTGGCCACCGGCAGAACCCCCCACGAAGCCGTCTTCTATTCGGCCGATTCGGCATTGAAACCCAAGACCTTTCCCAAAACCCCCGAAGGCTTCACGGCGGAAATAAGTTTCAAGCTTTCCACGCAATTCCCCTACATGATGATTATGAACAGACTCGCGCACTATATCAAGGTTCTGCAACGCGAAAGCATAGGCGCCTGGAAAGGAAGGGAGGAAATAAGCCGCGAGCTGAACGTGTGGATCAGCGGCTATGTCACGGAGATGGATACGCCCGACGCCCTGACCCGCAGCCGGCGGCCCCTGCGTATGGCCAAGGTCGAAGTGAAGGAAATACCGGGGACCGCAGGCTGGTATGATGTGACCATCCTCGCACGCCCGCACTTCAAGTACATGGGCGTCAGCTTTACGCTGTCCCTGGAAGGAAGACTGGACAAAAACGAACCGCTTGAGCCCGTCGTCTCCGCAGGCGGCGCGTCCGACATACCGACTGCAAGCCGCGGCACGCAAATTGCATCTGCCGTTGCGTCTTCAGGAGAGCGCCTTGAGCTTCCCGATGCAACGCCGGTCGCAGCGCCCGGCGCGCGGCCCGTGCCCTCGCCGGCGATCCCGGCAGCACAGATCGCGACCCCCGGATAACGCGCGGAGGCGGAATGATGTTCTTTTTTTATTCGCGCAAACTGCAAATCGTCATGCTCGCGCTCTGGTGCGCCGGCATCTCCGCGCTGTACACAGCCGTCACCGGCGGGGGGCCGGACTTTTTTCCCGCAGGCAAGACCCCGGCGCCCGTCGAAGATGCCGAGGCCGGCATCGGCGCAATGCCGGAAGCGCCGCGGCCCGCGCCGCCGCCTCTCCCCGTGCCGGCGGCGGCATCTCCTCCTCCTCCTCCTCCTCCTCCTGCGGAAGCCGTCTACGTCATCCGGGAAGGAGACACGGTGATCAAGATAGCCGAGCGCCACGGTCTGAACCCGAAAAACATTATAGAACGCAACAGATTGCGTGATCCGGACTTGCTCCGCCCGGGCGACACCCTGATTCTCCCCGCGCCCGGCAACGCGCAGGCCGCAACGGGCAAAGCCCGGCACGCGCCGCACGGCATGCGCTCCCCGCCGGATTAGGGAAAATACGGATGGAAAATACCCCGCAGGAGAATACGTCAGCGGTTCCTTAATCCGGCATTATGAGGCGTTTCTCTCCCCTGCGCCCGGTACCTGCCGTAGAGGTCCAGCACGCGCTCCACATAGCCGCGCGTTTCGGGAAAGGGGGGTATGCCGCCGTATTTTACGACGGCCGCCGGGCCCGCGTTGTACGCGGCAAGGGCAAGGTCCGTGCGCGCAAACGTCTGCAGCAGAGACGCCAGGTAACGCGCGCCGGCATCTATGTTGGCCTCGGGATCGAAAAAATCGGTCAGACCGAGTTCCCTGCCCGTTTCCGGCATGATTTGCATGGCCCCGCGCGCGCCCTTGGGAGATACCGCGCGCGGGTTGAAATCGGACTCGACTTGGAGTACGGCTGTCAGCAATGCTTCCGATATACCGTACTTGCCGCCTGCGGACCGGACGATTTTCCCCCAGTCCGGCATGCCGGGAGCGGAAAAAGGAACGGAGGAGGAACGGAGCGGGCTACGCGCCGCCGGCCCGCCGAAAGGCGCGTAAGGAAGCGGGACTCGCGCCGGCCTTGCGCGAGCGGGGGCAATACCGCGTACAAGCAGGGGTTGCGGCGCTTCCCCGCCTTCATGATAGCGGCGCAACTGTTCAACGCCCTGCCGCCATGCAGGCGTACGGTACAGAGGCAGATCCCCGATCTGCTTTTCCGCCGCCGCCGCGGACAGGCAAAGCACGCCTCCCGAAAGCATTATCAAAGAGGCGATGCAGGCAATACGAAAAAAGGACGCAATACACCGCGCACACTGCATCATATATGAGAACCTATACAAAACTCCGCGCTCTGTCCATAACGGCGCCGCCTGTACGGCCCGCAGCCGGGGTGCGCTTCTTCCTCCTCGCGGCAATGCTTGCGTTCGCGGGTCTTCAAGGCTGTGGAGGCGGTTCAGCGCAGCCGCCGCGACCGAGCGCCGAGTCCGAAGACCCCGGCAACGTGCTCTGGGGCTTTGCCGACAAGGCCGTGCGCCTGAATCTGAGCGCCTCCAAAGATTTGAACGCTTACGAAGGCAGGGCGCACAGCCTGTTGATCTGCGTCTACCAACTCGACAAGCGTGACGCCTTCGATCCCCTCGCGGACACGGAGGACGGCCTGCAAACCCTCCTGCAATGCGCCCCCTTCGACAAAAGCGTCAAGTCTTCCGTCCGCATCTTTCTCCAACCGGGCGAAAACGCCGTCCACGCTCTGGACAGGGCCGAAGGAGCGCAGTTTGTAGGCATCGTCTGCGGTTTTTACGAATCCACGCCCGCTCAGTCCGTCAGACTCCGGCAGATTCAGCCCAAAATTACGGAAAGCGGTCATCTGTTCTGGAAATCCACAATTTACAGCGCCGGCGCGCTTGACCTTTCCCTGCATCTCAGCGCGAATGCCGTCGCTGAAACGGACGCCGCAAAGCAGGATGCCGACGACGGTAAAACTCAGGGCAAAACGGCGCGCGGCCAAGGCTCCGGAAGCGGGGGGAAGGAAAGCAAAATGCCCGCCGAAAGCCCCGGTATCAACAAGCCCGGTATCAACAAGCCCGAGATCAACAGCCCCGATCCCGGCAATACGGACCGCAAGTCCTCCGACGGCAAAAGCGCGGAGAGCGGCGGGACGGGAGGAACATGAACGGTTACCGACCGGTTTACTGGAGCCGGGGGCTCTTTTTGCATCCCCAGCATTTTCAGGCCGCCGATGCGGAAACGCGACGCCGCACAGAACTTCTGCGCCTTTACGGTCTGCCTTATTTCCGGGGCGTGGGCCTTCTGAAGTGGCGCGGCGGGACCGCGGGGCATTCTTTGGATATTGAGCGGCTTGAGGCGATCTTTCCGAGCGGGGCCGCCGTCAGCGTCCCCTACGACGCCTCCGTCGCCCCGCTGGCCGTGAGCGCGGACTGGCCGGAGCCCGACAAACCGGGGATCCTGTACCTGGGTCTTGCCCTCGAAGACGCGGCAGGCAACAACGCCGAGCCGGAAGGCGGCGCAGGCGGCAAGCGCTTTGTGTACGCTGAGAACCCGGAACGCCTGCCGGACCTCTACGGGTCCGCGCCGCCCGCGCCGGTGCAGCTTCTGCGTTACGCCCCCGTACTCATCCGCGATGTCGACAGCGAACGCTATCCGAATTTCGAACTGCTCCCCCTGGCCCGGGTGCGGCGCTCGGGAGAACAGGTCGAACCGGACCCGCACTTCACTCCCCCGCTGTTCCGCCTGGAGGCAAGCCGCCACCTCTCTTCTCTGGTGCAGGAAGTGCAGAATACCGCCCTGTCCTGCGCGGGCCGGCTGGCCGGCTATAAAAATACCGAGGGAAGCGAAAGCGCGGACATGCAGTTCTTCATCAACTTCACCGTGCTCAACATCCTGAACCGGAACATTCCGCTGCTCGCCCACCTGCGTTCCGCGCCCGACGTGCACCCCTGGCACGTTTACGGCGCCCTGGGCGTACTGCTTGGGGAACTCTCCACCTTTTACGACGACATAGACTGCCTCGGGCGGCATTCCGGCTCGGAAGAGACCCTGCCGAACTACACCCACGACAATCCGGGGGTCTGTTTTGAAGCTCTCTGCGCCCTGCTCCAGCAACTGTTGGAGGGACTCGGCCTCAGCGCTTCAAAAACCCTGGATCTGCTGCCTGCCCCGCCCTATTTCTCGGCGACCGTGCCGGACGACTTCATCTCGCCCGCCTGCAGCTACCGGCTGATGGTCCGCACGGCGCAGTTCAGCCCGGGCGATGCGGACAATTTTCCGCGCTACGCCAAGCTGGGGACAAGCGACCGCCTGAATACCCTCATCGCCAAAGCCGTTTCCGGCGTGCCCCTCGCGAAAATGCGCTCCGCCCCTCCAGGTTTTGCGAAACGCGCCGATACGACGTGGTATACGGTGGACTCCGCGCACCCCCTGTGGCAAACCGTTGCGATGCAGAAAAAGATAAGCCTGTTCTGGGAAGGGGCTCCGGCCGATGCCCAGATAAAACTCGCGGCAATCGGACGATAACGTATGCGCAGGGCCGACTGGTTCAATGAAGCCGTGCTGACCGCCATGCTCGCCGCAGGCGCCGAAGCCGGCGCGCGCGAAGCGCCGCGCGCCGCCCCTGCGGAAAGCAAACCCTTCACGCCGGCCGCGGGGAGGCAGATTGAGCGCAACGCGCAAGCCGCCGCGCCGGAAAGCAAACCCTTCACGCCGGCCGCGGGGGGGCAGAACGCGCGCAACGCGCAAGCCGCCGCGCCGGACGATGCCGTAACGTTGACGCAGGCGCCGGCGCTCAGGGCACAGCTGCTCTCCCTGCTGGATGAGGCCCGCCGGCTCGCCGTTGCGGACGGATTTCCCCCGGAATACGCGGAAACGGCGGATTTCGCGGTCTGCGCCTTTATCGACGAAACTCTGCTGTCCTCCGGCTGGAGCGGGTGCGCCGAGTGGATGGCCCGGCCCCTGCAGCTTGAGCGCCACGACACGGGCACCGCGGGTGAGGACTTCTACCGCCTTCTGGACGATCTTCTGAAGAAAGCCGACAGCGGGGGCATGTCCGGGCTTTCCGCCCCCGGCAATCTTCCGGGCCTTGCCCGGAGCGCGGCGCTTCCGCAGGAGTCCCGGCCGGCCGGAGGCGCTCTGGAACGCGGTACAGGGGATCCGGCTCTGGAGCAGCTTCTGGAAATTTTCGCCCTCTGCCTGGCCCAGGGGTTCACAGGCATGTATTTCCGCGACCAGGACAAGGTGCGCTCCTATCTGCACAAAATCGGGCAACTGGCCCCTTCCGTGGGCACAGGCGCGCCTCCGGCGGACAACGCCCTCTTTTTACCCGCCGACGTCGCGCCGCGCGCGCACGTTTCACTGCTGCAGCGCTTCGACCTTCTGGACTGGCTGCTCTGGCTTGCGCCGCTCGGCATCACGGCCGCCGTCCATCATCTCTGCGGCAGTCGCCTCGACGACATGCTTGCCGGGCTTTTACAGCGGAGCGCATTGCCGTGAAAGAATTTCTCAAAGCGTTCCTGCGCCTCCTGCTCCTGCTGTTCCTGCTTGCCCTTCTTTGCGCGGGCATTTTTGCGGCATGCCGCTTTTTCGGTCTCCCGACGACGACAAGCGCCGTCGTCTGCGCCGCGCCGCTTGTCCTGCTGCTTGCCGGCCTGCTTATCTACAGGCTTGTCGTGCGCGGGCAACGCAAGCGGCAACTGCAGCGCATAGTCACCATGGACTCCGGTATCGCGGACAACACGCCGCAGGAACGCAAGCTGCTTGAAAACCGCTGGGCGCGCGCCGTATCCATCCTGCGCACCTCGTATCTGGGCCGTTTCGGCAACCCCCTGTATGCCCTGCCCTGGTATATGGTCATGGGCAAAAGCGGCTCCGGTAAAACCTCGGCCATCAACCGCTGCGGCCTCAACGCCATGCTGACCGAAGTAAGCCCGCAGCAGGAACGCGCCGGAACCCGCAACTGCGACTGGTTTTTTTTCCGTGAAACGGTCGTGCTGGACACGGCCGGACGCTACGCGGTGCCGCAGAATGAAGGCGCGGACGATGCGGAATGGCGGGAATTTCTGCTGCAACTGGCCAAGTACCGCCGGCGCGAACCTCTGAACGGTCTGATCGTCACCATCGCCGCCGACACCCTGACCGGGGACGGCATGCAGCTCCTGAACGACGCCCGTTGCCTGCGCCGCCGCCTGGATGAGGTCATGCGCATCCTGGGCGCGAAGTTCCCCATCTACCTCATGGTTACCAAGATCGACCTGCCCGCGGGCATGGCGCACGTCCTGGAAGGCCTGCCGCCCGCGCTCAAGGACCGCTGCGCGGGACGCATCATCCAGTCGCCCGACGGAAAAGAGCTTGTTCCCGTGTCTGTACAGATAGAACAGGCCTGGCAGGCTGTACTCGAACATTTCCGCCGCTTCTGCCTGTACCGCGCGGGCAGCGCGCAAAGCCCCGAAGCGCAGCGCATCCTGGCCTGGGAAGAACTCCGGGCCATGACCCCGGCCCTGAAGGCCTTTGCCGAGGAGCTTTTTGCCGAGAACCCCTACCAGGAAACACCCTTTTTGCGGGGCATCTTCTTTTCCAGCGCCCTGCGCCGGGACGCGGAAAAACACAGCGCGGCCTTTCCCCACCTGAGCGGTCTTGTGCGCCGCTCCCTGCGCACGCCGGAAAACGTCCGGGGGATGTTCCTCCACGACTTTTTCGCCAAAGTGCTCCCCGGCGACCGCAAGCTGTACCGTCCCATAGCCGAATACCTGCGCTGGCGCTCCTCCGTGCGCCTGATCGCCTACGCCCTGATGCTCATTGTGCCTTTCGGGATAAGTGCCCTGACGCTGCTCTCCTTTCAGCACAACGAAAATATCATGCGCGCGGTCGCCCCTCTGCAGCTCCCGCCGGCCGGCGCAGACACCGCGACGCGCCTGCTCGCCTATGAGCAGCGTTACCGCGAGGCCGCGCGCCTGGAGCGGGAAACAGAGGCGCGTTCCCTGCCTTCCATGGGCTTCGGTCACGCGGAAAAAGCCGCGGCCGCGTTCAACAGCGCCCTCAATGCCGCGTTCGAGCGGGATATTCTGCACCCCGCCGACACTATTATGGAAGAACGGCGCAGCAGGATCACCCCCGACACGCCCGACGACGAGGTCTTCATGCTGGCCGCCGACCTCATCTGGCGTTTCGACACGACAAACGGCGTATTGCAGGGGAAAAGCCTGGAGGAACTGCTGCGCATCCCGGCCATGCCGCAGGGCATACTCAGTTCGCTGGGCGCGGACAAGATACCCATGCTGGCCCCGGCCGTTGCGTACAGCATGGCTGTGCGCTGCCACACGACAACGGACATGGAGGCGCTGCGGCAGTCCCTGCGCTCCATGCGCGCCTCCCTGGCCCGTCTGCCCAAACTCAAGCCCGATTCCCTGCGATGGATTGCCCGGCGGGCCGGCAGCCTGTCCATGCTTTCCTACATGCAGGCCGGCGTCTTCTGGCCCGGCAACGAGCCCGACCTGAATGCCGTGCGCCTCGACCCGATGTATACGCGCGAGGGGTTCAAAGCGACGCTTGATTACCTGGACAACCTGACCCTCATAGTCGACAGCGAAGACCTGCGACCCGACGCCGGGGATTTCCTGCGCGGGTATGTGAACGATTACGCCGATGCCTGGCGCGGTTTCATCGGCGAATTTGTCCGGACGATGCTTGATCTTGCGGCAAACAAGCGTAAAGACACCGACGCGACGTTGATGAGTTCGATCGGGAATCCTTTTTTTGCGGCTGTGCTGCGCGCGGACGAAGAACTGGACCCGGTCCGTCGCCGTATGGACCCGCTCCCCGACTGGGTGAATGATCTGACCGTATTGGCGGAAGCCCTGCGTATGGAAAAGGCGGTGCAGGAGGAACAGCGGCAACCGGCCGCGGCGGAACGCATTCGGCTGGCCGCGCAGAAATTCTACGGCGAATTCACGGATCAACTGAACACGGAGGAAGGCAGGCGGCATGCCCGTGCGGCCGTCCTGGTGAAAAACGTCGCTGATTATCTGAAAGCATTGCGCGACTTGGTGCGCTATACCGTGCAGGACGAAACGGCCTTCCTCGCGGTGCAGGACGCCATGCCGGACGAGAAAAACAAAAACGCCCCGACGTCCGCCGTCAACCTGGCGAAAACGGCCTCCCTGGCCGTGCTGAACGGCCTCAACTCCGGTCGGGACGAGGCTTCTCCGGCGCGCCTGCTCGGCAACGGTCCGTTGAACTATTTTTCGTCAGCCCTGGTCAACGCCGCGGCCTGCCGCATTCAGGCGCTGTGGGAAGGCACCGTTCTGGCCAAGGCGGGAAGCGCGTCGCCTTCGCAACTGCAACAGGTCCTGTTCGCGGAACAGGGCGGGTTGGCCCGCGACTTTGCCGACAAGACCCTGGCCTACTACCTTGAGCCGACCATAAACGGCTATACAGCCCAGAGCATGAACGGCGTGCCCGTGCCTTTTGCGCAGGAGTTCCTGCAGTTTCTCAATGCCGGCATTCTGGGATACCGGCCCATGCCCCAGGAATACGGGGTGACGGTGGACGCCGTCCCGGTCGACGTCAACGACGACGCCCTGGAAAAACCCTATGCCTCGGTCCTGTCCCTGAGCTGCGCGCGGGACAAGCAGGAGCTGGTCAACTACAACGGCCCGGCCTCCCGGCGTTTCACCTGGCAGCGCGACGGCTGCGGCGACACCAAACTTTCCGTTGCCTTCAAGTCCCTGACCCTGGACGTGCTGTATCCGGGCGAAAGCGGCTTTGTCGCCTTTCTCAGCGACTTTCAGTACGGCTCAAAAACTTTTACGCCGCACGATTTCCCGGATCGGGAAGCGGTGCTGAAAAAACTCGGCGTCAGGGAAATCACCCTGAGTTACAAGCTGTCAGGCGCCGACGCCATAGTGCGCGGCGCGAGCTACACGCCGGGCACTCTGCCCTTTGTAGCCGCCGAGTGCCGCAGGTGACGCCGTGCGGGATCTGACGCTGCTCGAACGGGTTTACGCCATGGAAAAAGGGAACGCGCGCTTCGGGACGCACAGCACCGAGCGCCTGTACCGCTCGCTTGTGCGCCATCTGCGCGCCATGCTCAACACGCGCAGGGGAAGCGTATCTATCGCCCCGGACTACGGCATCGCGGATATGACGGATTTGGGCAGCAAGTTCACAGAAGAAAGCGTGGTGGACATGAAAGCGGATCTTGAGCGCCTCGTGGAGCATTATGAGCCGCGGCTGCATGCCGTCAAGGCCCGCTACACCCCGAGGCCCGACATGCCCCTGGCGGCGGTCTTCAGTCTTGAAGCTTCCATAAAGACGGAAAACGGCATCGTGCCTTTGCGCTTCCGGACCATTCTGGACGCGGCGGGCACCGTGCGGCTTGAGGGCGGGGATGAAACCGGAGGCGCGCCGTGGTGACGACGCGCTATTATCAGCGCGAGCTGGAGTACCTGCGCGTGCTTGCGGCGGAGTTCGCCCGCGCGCACCCGGCCGTGGCCCCGCTGCTGTCCGGGCCTTCGTCGGACCCGGATGTGGAGCGCCTGCTGGAAGGCACGGCTTACCTGACCGGGCAGATGATGCAGAAGCTGGACGAAGGCTACGACCGCATCGCCGAAAACCTGTGCTCCCTGGTTCTTCCTCAACTGCTGCGCGATATCCCGAGCTGCACGGTGACGGCCTTCAACCCCAAGACCGCCCTGTCCGAAACCCTCGTCCTGCCCAAGGGCACGCGCACGGCCTCCGTCGAGGTCGGCGGCGTATCCTGCATCTTCAGCACCGTCTATCCCGTGGAATTGGCCCCCCTGCGCCTCGCGGGGGTGAAAACGGAAAGCAGTCCCGGCAAACAGGCCGGCTTGCGTTTCGATTTCACGATGACCTTTCCGCCCGCCCTGCGCAACATCCGCAGGCTGCGCCTGTTCCTGCGCGGGCAGCGCGTTGACGCGGCCCTGCGCCTGTATTTCCTGCTCCGGTGTACGGAACGCGTCAGTCTCGACATCGGGGGCAAGCGGCGGTCCCTGCCGGGGAACGCCCTGTCCCCGGTGGGTTTTGCCCCGGAAGACGCGCTGATTCCTTACCCGGCCACGGCCTGGCCGGGCTACAGGCTTTTGCAGGAATACTATATTTTTCCCGAAAAATTCTTTTTTCTGGACATAAACCTGCCGGATTCCGGGGCGGACGACAAGGGCGCGCCCGCGTTTTCCTGCACCCTGGAGTTCATAAGACCTCTGCCCGACGATATCCCGTCCTTCGCCCTCGACGATTTCGCGCTGTTCGCAACCCCCTCCGTCAATCTTTTTCCGTATGAAACGACCCCGGTCAAGGCCGACTGCAGGCAGGAAAATTACCCCATCCGCGCCAACAGTTCCCAAAGCGGAGCGTACGTCCCTTATCTGATCACGGCGGTCCGGAGCATCGCGCCCGACGCCCCGGACAAGGAGCGCTCCTGTCCTCCCCTGCTCGCGGCGGGGCGGGACTATACCTCCCCGTCCTACATGATCGTCTATGAAAAAACGGAGACCGGCGGCAGGGAAATGCGCCTCGCCCTGGTCCGGCCGCCCGGAAGCCCCGTGCCAGAGCCGGAAATGATTTCCATGGACGTGCTGTACAGCAACGGCGAACTCCCCGGCCGTCTGAACATCGGCGATCTGCGCGAGGCGCTTTCCACCTCGCCCGCGCTCGCGGACTTCACCAACCTCATCCCGCCCACAAAACCCGTGCCCCCCCCCGCCGAAGGTAACGTGCTCTGGTCCCTGCTCGCGCACCTGCAACTCAACTATCTGCCCCTGGCTGACGCGCAAACCGTCCGCGCCCTGCTCTCCGCCTATCTGCCGGGAAAAACCGATACCGTCTACCCCGGCGCAAACGCCAAACGCATCGACTCCATACTCTCCATGGACGTGCGGCAGACGGATTATATCTGGAAAGGGCGCCCCGTGCGCGGCTCCGACATCCTCCTCACCCTGGATGAAGCCGGCTTCAGCAATATCGGCGACATGCATCTGTTCGGCATGGTCCTGGCCGGCTTTTTGCATGAGTATTCCCCCATCAACAGTTTTGTGCGGGTCACCGCCGTGGACGCGCACGGCAAGTACAGGTTTCAATGGCTGAAACACCAGGAAATGCACTCCCCGCGGTAATCGGGGATATGCTCCGCAATCCGGGCAAGTTCGCCTTTATCCAGGTTGTGCGCCTTTTGCACATGTGGACGGGTGAAAGCCGTTACCTGGAGTGGAGGGAAATCCTGCGCACGCGGCTGCGTTTCCGCTCCACGCTTTCCCTGAGTTTTGCGGTGACGGACGTGGACGACCTGGAGCTTGAACTCTCCAGTGATCCTCAGGACACCTGCCCTTTTGCCTCGGCGCGCGTAACGGCGTCCTTCCTGGGTCTGTACGGCTCGACCTCGCCGCTGCCGACCTTTTATACGGAACGCCTGCTGGAGGAACAGGCGGAAGACTGTTCGGTCACGCGCGATTTTCTGGACGTCTTCAACAATGTCTTCTTTCATGTATACGTCCGCCTTGCCGCGCTCATGTCTCCGCTGTACAACGCCTTCGGCGCGGGCAACCCGGTTTCGCTGCACATGCTCATGTCCCTGGCGGGTTTCGGCAACACGAGCCTGCGCGCGCGTCTGCAGGACGAGCAGGTTTTCCTGCGCTACGCGGGCCTTTTTTCCCAGTCCGTCCGCTCGGCTTCCGGCCTGGGCGCCGTGCTTGCGGACGCCGCGGGCGGCATTGCCGTGCGCATCCGCTGCAATGAGGAACGCCTGGCTACAGTGCCGGAAGAGCAGCGCCTGAGACTCGGTGAAAGCTCCTGCCTGCTCGGCGAGGACGCGCTCCTCGGCTTTGCCGTTCCTTGCCTGGAGGGGAAGATTATTATAGAGTTTGCCGGCCTTGACGCGCAGACCCTGCATTCCCTTGTGCCCGGCGCTCGCCTGTCCGGGCTGCTGCACGGTCTTGTCGTCAATTATTGCCGTGAACCCCTGCAATATGAAGCGGAATTGCGCATGGCTTCCGGCGCGGCGTTGCCGGCTCGGCTCGGAGGCGACGCCGCAGGCGCTTGGGCCGCGCTCGGTCACGATGTATGGACAGGCTGGGGCGGCGAAGAAGCGGGGCAGGCTCTGCCGCGCGCAAGCGCCTTGTTCACCGCGGGGTTCGCCCCGGCCTGAACCGGGGACTTCATACCAAGTTGCAATCAATACAGGGAACCTCTAAAAACTAAATTTATGTCATATGCCGACCTGACAAATACTGAATTTACAACACTCAATCCCGTCTGGAAAAGGGTTTTTAGAGGTTCCCTACAGTGTAAATTCGCTGAAATATCCGTCATATTATGCGGAGCCCCAATAAATCAGCGCCTCCTTTGAATGCACCACGGTTATGAAAAGAAGGGGGCGTTGTGAATCACGCAGAAATTATGGAGGAAGAGCGCCGTGAACCGCGCCGAAATACTTGAAAGCGCAACGCGCCGGGAAAGCGTGATCGGGCAGGACCTTTCCGGTACGGACCTTTCCGGAACCGACCTGCGCGGCGTGCGCTTTGAAAACTGCATTTTGGCCGGAGCGGATTTCTCACGCGCGGATATAAGCCGCACCGGCTTCGCAGGCTGCGACTTCACCGGGGCGCGCTTTTGCGAAACCGTCTTTGAGAAACTGAACTGGACGCGCGTGCGCATGCCGCAGGCCGACCTGCGCGGGGCGCGCTTCTTTATGACCCTGTTCAAGGATTGCGACGCGCGCGGCGCGGATTTTTCCGAAGCGCAGATCCGCATGTGCGACATGGCGGGCATGAAGCTTAACGGCGCCAGGTTCCGCAATGCGCATATCGAACAGAACGCCCTGCAGAAAGCCGTATGCGACGGCGCGGACTTTTCCGGGGCGACCATGATACGCCTCGCCTTCAGCGAAAGCGACATGCGTTCCCTGCAGCTTGCCGGAGCGCGCCTGCGCAAGGTTGTCTTCAGGGGCTGCGATTTTTCCGGTTACAACTTCGCGGGACTGAACATGGAAATAGTGCAGTTCGACGGCGCGAAACTGGACAAGGCTGATTTTACCGGCTGCAAGCTGCCCATGTGCAACTTCTGCGGAGCTTCCCTGAACGGCGCGTCCCTGCGCAACGCATACATGGACAACTCCGTCTTCTCCGGGGCGCAGCTCGTCGGCGCGCAACTTTCCGGAGCGCGCTGCCGCATGTCCGTCTTCTCGGAAAGCGACCTGAGCGGAGCCGACTGCTCCAACGCGGACCTGGAACTCAGCCGTTTCCGGAAGGCGCGCTGCCGCGGCGTTCTGTTCACGGGCGCAGCGCTGAACAATACGGATTTTTCCTACGCCGACCTGAGCGGGGCCGATTTCAGCGGTTCCGGGCTGTACATGGCGCGGTTGTATAAATGCCTGGAAGAAAACACCGTCTTCGGCAGGGCAAAAGAAACCCGCCTCGCGCCTCTCGACGAGGAACAGATGCGCGCTGAAGCCTTCAGTCCCTTTTCCAGGCGCACCCGCCTCCGGGATGCGCCGCGTACTCCGTAAACGCTCCCACTCAGGAGTTTCATCAGAACTTTCTTTGCGGCTTGAAACAAACAAATAGAATTTTAATTTCATTACTCCGCTTTCCCATGCGGACACGGGGCGGGCGAAGGCAGGATACGGAGGCGCTCTTCCTCCTGCTATAAATACGATTTTCCTGCCGATCCCGTCAGCATACAGGAGAACTTCATGGCAGCTTCCGACGATCCCTGGCAATTTTCCTCGTCCCCGTTGAGCGCCCGCGACTGCCGCGTACCGGCCTTTACCGGCGAAGAAGCCGTAGGCGAAGGGTATGTTTTCGATATTCTGCTCGTGGCGTCCGGAGTCAAAGCGAACCAGGCCCGGGACATGCAGGAGGCGCTCATGCGTGCCCCGCTGCTCACCCTGACGGGGCGCGCCGCGGACGGTTCGCAAATTTCGTGGAACGGCGCGGCGCAGGAAATTTCTTACGCTTTTCCGAGCAAGGCGGGCGCCGTATATGCGGTCCGCATGCGCCCGCGCTCCTGGAAGTTGACTCTTTCCACGCATTCCCACATTTTTTTGAATATGCCCCTGCCCAAGGTACTCGACAAGCTCCTGGCGGAGGAAGGCATGCACGCCGGCCGGGACTTTGCGGACGACATGCGGGGGAATTACAAGGCTCGTCCCTTTACCTGCCGCTATAATGAAGATGCCTGGGCCTTCCTGACGCGCAGTCTGGAAAGGGCGGGGGCCTACACCTACATACGGCAGACGGACGAAGGCGACGTGCTGGTGGTGACCGACGGCATAAGTACGCCGGATTCTCTCGCTCCGGACGATACTCTCGACATGCGGCGCAAAGACGGACCGCCGGAAGCCGTCTACGCCTTCACGCGCTCCTTTGCCGCCGCTCCGGGCAAAATCGTCCTGCGCGACTACAGCACCGAGAAGCCCGGCCCGGTCAAAGGAAAAGCCGAAGCCGCAGCCGATGCGCCGTGGCGGCGGGGCGAAAAAAACCTGTTCGGCGCGCATGACCAGTTCGGCGAACTGGATTGCTTCAGCAAGGCGTTCGCGGCGGAAGACGCGCAAGCTCGGGCCGACGAACTGGCCGCGCTGTTTCTTGCCGCCGAGACGTGCAGAGCCGACACGGCACGCGGCAGGAGTACCGTTCCCTGGTTGCGCGCGGGTTGCGTGTTCAATCTGGACGGCGAAAAATACCAACTGTTGCGGGTGCGCCACAAGTTCTTCATGCCCCGCGACGAACTGGAAACCCGGATTGCGGAACACGCGCGGCAGGAGCGCCTCATTGCCGGCGAGTACGGGACGCAGGGTTACAGAAACGCCTTTGTATGCCGTCCCGCGGCTGCGGGACCATATGCCCCCGAAAAACGCGCCCGCCGGCCGGTTGTACCGGGAGTGGTTCATGCCGTGATCGACGCCTCCGGCAGCGGCGAATATGCGGAGTTGGACGACAAAGGACGCTACAAGGTCAAATTTCCCTTTGCCGAAAAAGTATTCTATGCGGATTCGGACAACCCCGGCGACGGCAGGAACTCCGTTCCCTTGCGCATGGTGCAGATGCACGCCGGCACAAACTCGGGCATTCATTTCCCCCTGCTGAAAGGCGTGGAAGTGCTGGTGGGTTTTGTCCACGGCGACCCGGACCGTCCCGTCATCATGGGATCTCTGCCCAATGCCTCCACAGGCAGCCCCGTAGTGGACGTAAACCAGCGCACCAACGTCATCAGCACGCCGGGCGGCAACAGCATCACCATGGAAGACACCAAAGGCCGGCAGGCAATCGTCATGGAGTCGGCGGATAAAAAAACACGCATCAGCCTGAAGCAGGCAAAATAGCCGGGGCGGAAAGCAAATCTGCAGCAATCGCCGTATCTTCCCGTCTGCGGTGAGTTGACTTTTACTCCGGTCAGAGTACCGTGAGCGCTGCGCAAATCATGTTGTGCGTGTCGTCAAGCGTGGCCCTGGCGGCACTCACTTCGGTGCTTTGCCCCGATATAATCGTACTCTCGGCGACTTGGCGCATTGCAGTACCTGTCACTTCTACTACATTTGCAACATTTCTGACAGCCTGTGCGATATTCTCTATACTATCCGCAATAGTTACAGTATTTTGGGCTGCGGCTACCGCCGCGCTGCCGACAACCTGCTGAACTGTCCCTTGTGCAGCCTGCTCATCAGCGACAACTTTCGCAGTTTTACCAAAGACTCTTTGCGATACTGCGTTTAATTCGTCACGAACTCCCCCGACCTCATCCTCCTCACCATACACTCTCGTGTATTTTCCATCGGCGATTACCCTATAGACACCCACTTCCTGCTTTCCGCCGAGGTATGCCTCAAAATTGTGCCCGAGGACAGCCGTTGTGTTCTCTACCAGATTGAATGAAATGTTGCCGCCGGCCACCCCCGAAACATTGGCCCCCGCCACATACGACCCGTTGTGTCCGAGTACTATCTGCGTGTTGTCCCCTTCAATCATGCTCTCCGCGTTGTCTGTGCTGATTTCCAAACCCATGGTTCTTCTCCTGTTGTTTCATGCCGAGTTGGCGGCAATAGGCAGTTATTTTATATAAATCTGCTAAATTTATCAGTATAATGCGATGGATATTTCATCGAATTTACACTGTATTGATTGCAACTTGGTATCAGTCGGCGGATGCGGCCGGAACACGGTCCCGCTTTGTCTCATGAAATGCCGCGCGTTGCGGCGCGACATGCGGAGCCGGATCTCTGCGCCCCTGCGGCAGGGGCACATGAATCTGCCCATACTAAAATTGATTTTCAATGTCAATAGCGACAGAGAGCCATAATTCACAACATATAGGCGTAACATAGCGTAAAATTTGTTATTTTCGCAAAAATTCCGATGCGGGAAGATTTCCTCAAGTCCAGCCGTTCCGGGCGGTTATTTTTTTGCGTGGCGGATTGAGAGGAGATTTTTTCGACGACTTTCTTGACTTTGATATCCAATATCATTAAAAAAGCGAGACCGTCCGCATGCTTTCCGAGAAAAGCGGTAAACGTTGACCGCAGGAGGAAAATTTCGGTGAAAGTATACAAAGACACCGAACACAGTGTCACTCTCAGCCCTTTTTCCCTGCGGGGCGAGCGTTACCTGATGGTCTGCGTGGGCCTGTACGCGGCTTTCGACGGCGAAAACAGCCGGCTGCGCTCCGAGCAGGAGTTCTGGAAAGAGGCCCCTGGACTTTTTTCGGCTCTCGGACAAAGGCCCGTTGTGGACTTGAACCTGCCCAAGCCGGGCGGGGAAGTGCTGGTCGCCGGCTTCTGCCGTACGCCCGGCGCGAAACCTCTGACCGCGCTGGAAGTTGCCTTCCGTGTGGGCGACGTATCCCGGCGCATCGCCGTATTCGGCGACAGACAACGCCTGCCCGGCGGCGGGTTCACCGCCCCCCTGCCCTTTGCCGCCCTGCCCCTTGTCTGGGAAAAGTCCTTCGGCGGTCCGGATTTTCCCGCCAATCCCATCGGCAAGGGACTGGGTAAAAACAACAAGCCCTCGCAGGAAGCCCCGAATCTGGAAGACCCGGAGCATTTCATCCTTTCAGGCGGCGACGCGCCGCTCCCGGTCTGCCCTTTCCCTGTGGATGTAGCCAATCCCGAACGACGCGCCCTGTCCGGCACCTACGACAAGCAGTGGCTGGAAACGCGCCGGCCCGCTTACCCCGACGACGTCGATCCGAATTTTTTTTACTCGGCCCAGGCCGCGCAGCATCTCACAGGGCGGTCCGGCACCCCGGATGCGCGCGGAGACGCGCTCTTTTTCCGGGGCGACGAAGATCTGGAAATCATCGGCATGAGCCACGAGCATCCGCATATCCGTTCCCGCCTGCCCGATGCGCGCATCCGCGCCTTCGTGACCGCCGCCGAACACTTCACGCCCTTCGCCTCTTCGCCGCTGTGCGGGCATGACGCTCAACGCCCCCTGCCCTATGCCGGAGACCCCGGCCAACCGGGCATATTCCGGGAAGTGACGCTGCATGCGGACACGGTCTGGCTGCTGCCCGATCTCATGGGGACTTTTGTCCTGCGCCGCGGTCTGCTGCCCGTCGCAGACGACGAAATGGACGATATCCTGCGCGTGTATGTGGTCACGGAAAAGACCTCGGAAGCCCCGAAACCTCCGGAATACTATCTGGAAGAGCAGAACAAACGCATCCGCCCCGTTGTGGAAACAGACCTCGCCCCCTTCGTCAAGGCGCGGGCGGCGACGTCCAAAGCCGTCAAGGCGGCGCGGGATCTGCCCAAAATGCTGGACAAAATCAAAAAGGACTTTCTCGGCCAAAGCCCGGTTATGCCGCTGAGTCTCGGGGATATGGCCCACTCCGCAGGCAGGACGCTGGCTTCCTCGCGCGCCGCACTGGACATGCTGGAAAAACAGATACTCGCCCAACGCGGGCAGTTCAGCCACCTTGTAAGCTTCGACGCAAGCATATTCCGGCGCATGCGCGCCGCCTTGGACGAGCGGGAAAAAAATCTGGAAGGCACACTCAGGAAAGCGCAAACAGCCCTGGACGATGCGGACCGACAGACAAAGCAAGCCCTCAGCGCCGTGCGCGCGCGCCTTACCGGCGCGCTGGACGCGGCGGCGGCCGGGCCGGCCGACCCGCTGAAACAGGACGGCGCGCATGCCGCCCTCGCCGTCCTGGACGGTTTCTCTCCCGAAGGCATGCTCGTCAATCCTCCGCCCCTGAACCCCCGGCATGACCGCGGCTTCAAGCTGCTCATCGACGCGCGTCGCGCCCTGCGCCGCAACGATGCCCTCCTAGCCCTTCTTGCGGCCCTCGGCTTTGAGGCAAAAACGCTTGAAGACGCATGGATCGGCTATTCCGCCGAAGCGCGCGAAGAGAAACCCGAGGAATGGGGACTGCCGCCGGGCCCGGCCTTCACCCTGCCCGCCGGCCTCTATGTGCCCCGTTTCGCCGGCAGGGAACTCGTCGCCCTGCGCATCTATCCTCCGGGCGGGAGCAACGCGCCGGATGCCGGACCGCTGCTCGGGCTCGGAACGGATGCGGCTTCCATCGTTCTTGTTCCCGGTTCCGATACCGCCCCGCTCTCCCTGCCGGCTTCCTGCCCTGACGAGGCTGTATGCGCGGTGCCCGAAGACCTGTCGGCCCTGCTCGCCGAACAGGAAACCGGCGATTTCTGCCGCAACGTCGTCGCCCCGGACCCGGCCGCCCTCGCGGCCGTCGCCGACCTGCCTCCCCTGTTGCCCGCTGCGGACGGACTGCCCCTGATCATCATCCTGCCGCCCGAAGAGCAGGGCAAAGCCCTGTTCGCGCCTTGGGCGGCCGCCTTCCCGGCCGCCCTTCCTCTCTTTCTGCCGGGAGGCTGCCCCCATGTCCCGGCCCTGGCCGGGCGGGGGAAACGCCTGCGCCCCCTGCTTCTCGACCTGCTGCCGCCGGAAAGCGCCCGCAGGCATAACCTGGATATTCCCCTGCCCTCCGGGAACGGATCGCCGCAACCCTTTACCCTGAACCTGCCCTTGCCCTCGAAAGAAGAAATACAGCACCGCATCGACGCCCTGATGGAGGAAATACGGGCGCATTTCCCCGATCCGAAAACGCTGGTTGCCCGGGAATCAGCCAAGATTGAGGAACGCGCGCGCGCCGCCCTGCAGCGCATGAATGTCCCGCGGGAAACCCTTGACGAAGTCGGAACCGCCTTTGCCGAAGCGGCTCGGCCCAAACCTCCGCCCGGCCCGATGAGCGTTGCGGAGATGACCGGACAGGCCGTCGCGCGCATCGCCGCCATGCAGACGAAGCTCCCAGCCGGCCTTTCCGCGGAAGGACGCGCCGAACTTTCGGCCGCATACGGCCGGGCGATGGAGAAGATCCGCGGGACGGGCGAACAGCTCGCCCCGCTGGACAGACTGCGCGCGGAAGGCGAGGCCGGACTGCGGGCGCTCGGCAAGAGCGATCTGCCGGAAGACGTCAAAGCCGCCTTCGCCGCCAAAGGAATGGACCCTGACGCCTTGAAAAAACTCACCCGCGAGGAAGTGCGGGACATGCTGGCCGCCGGGCGGAGCCCGGCCCGGAAAAATCTTCAGGGGCTTGATCTTTCCGGCCTGGACTTTTCCGGCGCGGACCTCAGCCATGCCGTCTGCACCGGAACGAAGTTCACCGGCTGCGCCATGCGGGGGGCGAACTTCACCTTCACCGTCGCGCGCGCGGCGGACTTTACGCAGGCTGACCTGCGCGAAGCCCGCTTTAAGCAGGCCGTGTTGCAAAAGGCCGTGCTGCACAAGGCGGACTGCACCGCCGCGCACATGGAACTGACGGCTTTCGGCGAATGCGATGCCGCGGGCGCGATTTTCGACAACGCCGAAATCAGGCTCTGCGCCTTTGACAAGGCCGATCTCGCGGGAACGCGCTTTAACGGGACAAGGCTCTCCCTGTGCGCGTTCGGCGGGACGCAGGCCGCAGGGGCGGATTTGCGCAAGACGCGCTCCTTCAAATGCCTGTTCCGGCAAACGAGGTTCGGCGGGGCGAGTTTTGAGGATGCGTCGCTTCCAGAATGCCTCTTTCAGGGAGCGTTCTGCGCCGGCATCTCCTTTGCCGGGGCGGACCTGCGCAAGCTGCGCGCGGACGCGGACGCGGACTTTTCCGGCGCTGATTTTTACGGAGCGGACCTGCGCGAGGCCTCCCTGCGCATGAGCCGTTTTGTCGAAGCGGATTTTTTCGGAGCCCGCCTCGAAGCCGCCCTGTTCACCCGCTGCGACTTGAGCCGCGCGCGCCTGGACGGGCTGAAGGCGACAGGCTGCCGCTTCGTCAAGTGCGACCTGTCCGGCGCCGATCTGTCCGGCACGGACCTGAGTAACGGAGCGTTGCGCAAATGCCGCCTGACCGGCGCGGAACTCGCCGGGGCCGAACTCTTCGCCGCAAACCTGAGCAACATGACGATAGGCAATACCGGCTTTGAAGGCGCGAACCTCAAACGGACCGCGCTCGAAGGCAAAGAAGAGGAACTGCGCCGCGCGGCGCACCGGCATGAGGAATTTTTATGAAGACATTACGCCCTTGCATCGGCCTTGCACTTTCTGTAGAAAAGTGAAGATTGGATGGAAACGACGCGGGCAGGGAAAGAATATCTTGCATCGGCCTTGCACTTTCTGTAGAAAAGTGAAGCGTCACCGTCAATATGCCCGCCTGCGGCAACACTGCAACGATACTTTAACACAACTGCAACGCAGAGGGGTCAGCCATGACACAGACAGCGGAACTCTATGACGCAACGGGCGCGCGCCTTGTAACGGGCAAAGTGCTGGACGCGCCCGCCCGCGCCGCAGCCGATGCCGGCGTTGCGGAACTGCGGGTACTCTGCGGGAACAGGGCATCCGTGGCCCGTACCGCCGCAAGCTGCCTCCTGCAACCGCAGAAAGGCGACACGGTACTCCTCGCCTGCCTTGAAGACGAGACTCAGGTCGTTCTTGCCGTGCTGTTCCGCGCGGGTGAAGCCCGCTTCAGCCTGCCTGCGCACAGTACCCTGGAATGCGCCGGCAGCCTGACCCTGCGCGGCGCGGACAGTCTTGACCTGCAAAGCGGGCGGAGCATGCGCCTGCACACGGAAGACCTTGATGTGACGGCAAAGAACTGCGCTGTGCGCGCCCTTTCCGTCAAAAGCATCGCAAACTCCGTTGACATCTGCTGCAGCACGCTGTACAGCTTCGGCAAGTCTGCGCTGTCGGTCTTCTCTTCGCTTACACAATGTCTGGGCACGTCCAGACGCATGGTGGAAGGCGAAGATGAAACGCGGGCCGGAAGCTCGACCTTGCTTGCTGAAGATACCGTCACGGTGATGAGCAAAAATAAGCTCACCCTGGTGGAGGAAACAGCCCGCACCGATGCAAAGCTGATACAACTGGGCTGAACGAAAAAGGCGGTGTGCCGTGTTTATGTTGAGCATGGGACCCGGAACGGACATGGCTTTTCCGGACGTGTGCCTCACTCCCCTCGGACCTGTGGTTGTGCCGATGCCGTATCCCAACGTCGCGATGAGCGCCGCAACGGCGCCGGTCGTGCCCAATGTGCTTGTAGAGTGCACACCGGCGCTGAACGCGATGTCCATAGGCCTCGTCAGCCTGGGCGATGAGGCGGGTTTGCTGCTGGGCGCGGTTTCTCACATGATGTCCGGACAGACCTCGTACGATGTGGGCTGCTTTACGATAATGGTCGGCGGCGCGCCGGCGCAGCGGCTGACGAGCGTGACCGGCCAAAACTGCATGGCTGTTTTACCCAATTCCGTAGGAGCGTGCATTGCCCCCAGCCAGGCCACGCTGCTCGCCCTGGGCTGACGAGCGGACGGCAGCTCCCCACCATCCTGTAACCGCGAGGAAAAGTTCATGGCAAAAGAAGGTTCGGTGGCGCCCAAGGAACGCGTCAACATCGTGTACAAGCCGGCTACCGGGGACGCGCAGGCGGAGGTGGAACTGCCTTTCAAGGTCATGGTGCTCGGGGATTTCACAAACAAGCCCGACGACCGGCCCCTGGAAGACCGTACGCCGGTGTCCGTGGACAAGGACAATTTCGACGACGTGCTGAAAGCCAGGAACGTCGGGCTGGAAATCAACGTGGAAAACAGACTTACGGATGAAAAAGACGTCACTATGCCCGTCAAGCTTTCTTTCCAGAGCATGAAGGACTTCGAGCCGGACGCCGTGGCGACCCAGGTGCCGGAACTCGCCCAACTGCTCAAGCTGCGTGA
>JAISMY010000059.1 GCA_031276485.1 Desulfovibrio sp.
TAACATCCCAAAATTACAAGTTTTTTCGAGTTGTGCCGAGGTGTTGAGAAACATCCCGGCAACATGCTGGTTTTATAATATTTTTGCGCCTAAAATCTATCCGTTGATGTACACTCTCAAAATTTTTCCTCCTGAGCCTGTTGAACCGGAAGAGTAACGTCCTTTATTCCCGCAGAAGCGGCGTTTCGACCTGCCGGCCGATACTGCAAAACCGCAGACGAGGCGGCAGGGAGTCATAATGAGAATTGCAGTACGCGCAGCCTGCAGCTTGCCTGGGACGGGCTTTCAGGGTATGCAGTCCCAAGGAAAAACGCGAAGGGGAGCGCCCTGCCGCATTCCGCGCAGCGCCCCTGGTTCCCCTTTATGCCGATCCGAAAGGAACCGTGATGCTCGACAAGCGCAAACACAAGGCCGTGGTCCTGCTCTCCGGCGGCCTGGACAGCCTGCTTTCGGCAAAAATTATGCAGGAGGAGCAAGGTCTTGAAGTACTCTGCCTGCATTTCGTCTCGCCCTTCTTCGGCAAACCGCATTTGCTTGAGCACTGGCGCGCAGTACACGGTCTGGACATACGCCCCGTAGACATCGGCGAGGAGTTTGCGGAGCTTCTGGCCGCGCGGCCGTTGCACGGCTACGGCAGCGTCATGAACCCCTGCGTCGACTGTAAAATCCTCATGCTGCGCCGGGCGGCGGGCGTCATGCGCGAGACGGGCGCCTGCTGCATCGTCACCGGGGAAGTGCTCGGACAACGCCCCATGTCGCAACGCCGCGACACCCTGAACATCATCCGGCGCGATGCGGACCTCAAGGGGCTGCTCCTGCGCCCGCTCTGCGCCCGGCACCTTGAGCCGACGCGAGCTGAAGAAGACGGGCTCGTCGACCGCGAAAAGCTTTACGGTTTTTCCGGCCGCAGCCGCAAAAACCAGCGCGAACTGGCCGCCCGTTTCGGTATTGAGGAAATACCCTCTCCGGCAGGCGGATGCAAACTTACGGAACAGGAAACGGCCCGCAGTTGCTGGGCCGTACTCAAATACACGACGCAGGCGCGCGCGGCCGATTTTTACCTGGTCGCCGCAGGCCGGCAATTATGGCATCTGCCCGTGGAGGAAGGCGAAAGCGCCTTGCGGCTCATCGTCGGCCGCAATGAAAAAGACAATGCCGCCCTGCAGCGTCTTGCCGGCCCGCGCGACCTCCTGTTTTCCACAGCCGACCTGCCCGGTCCGACTGCCCTCGGCCGTTTTTCCGGGCGGGAATGGCCGGCCGGGGCCGTCAACGCGGCGGCTTCGCTCACAGCATCCTACTCCGGGCGAGCTGTGCGCCGTTTTCAGGAAAGCGGCAGGAAAACCGCCGTATTGATGCGCGCCGGAAATGAGGAAGTCCTCCTGAGCGCGGCGCCGGTGCGCGACACCGCTCCCGCCTTTGCCGAATACACATGGAACGATGCCCGCGAAGACATCAGAAGCTCGCGGACATGCGGCGCCTGATGCCCGGTTCTTGCGAACTTTAGGTGGATTATGGTCCGGAACGCGTATTGACATCCCCGCGGCTTTGCCGTAAAGCGATTTATGCCTGCGGTCTGCCGCCCGTACAGGCCGGGCCCGGCTGCCCCTGTTCTCACCGCATGCCGGCCCGCAACGCCGGCCCTAAAGACGCCTCAGGATGCGAGAACTGTGTGAATCCCTCAGCCCCTTCCTGGCCATGAACGTCATGGAACGCGCCCAGGAACTGGAAAGTCGCGGCCGGCGCATTCTCCACCTTGAACTCGGACAGCCCGACTTCGAAACCCCGGAATGCGTCACCGAAGCCGCCGTTCAAGCCCTGCGCGACAAAAAGACCGGGTACACGCACAGCCTGGGCATCATGCCGCTGCGCGAAGGCATCGCCGAATACTACCAACGCGAATACAACGTCGCCGTCAGCCCTGAACGCGTTGTCGTCACCGCCGGCTCCTCCCCGGCCATGCTCATGCTTTTCTCCCTGCTTTGCCGCAGCGGCGACCAGGTCATACTCTCCGACCCGTCCTACGCCTGTTACGAAAACTTCATACGTTACGCCGGCGCGGAAAACGTCCGCATTACCACCCTTGAGGAACACGATTTCCAGCTCCGCGCCGAGCTGGTCTCAGCGGCCGTCGGCCCGCGCACCGAAGCCGTCCTGATCAACTCCCCCTCCAACCCGGCAGGCACCATGCTCCCGCGCGCGGAAATCATCCGCCTCGCCGCCCTCGGCCCCACCCTGGTCTCCGACGAAATCTACCACGGGCTTGTATACGAAGGCAAAGCCGTGTCCGCCCTGGAAGTCACCCCGGAAGCCTGCGTGCTGGACGGCTTCTCCAAACGCTGGGCCATGACCGGCTGGCGTCTGGGCTGGATGGTCGTTCCAGAGCGCATGATCCCCACGCTGCGCATCCTGCAGCAGAATTTCTTCATCTGCGCCGGCAGCGTCGCCCAGTGGGCGGGCCTCGCGGCCCTGAAATACGCCGGCCCCGACGTCGAACGCATGACCGCCGCCTACGCCGCCCGCCGGCGCGTCCTCCTCGACGGCCTGCGCGCCCTTGGCTTCGGCATAAGCTCCAACCCCGTCGGCGCCTTCTATATCCTCGCCGATGCCGTACCCGTCTTCGGGGCGCGCGCCCGCGACAGCCTCGCCCTGGCCTTCGACATCCTCGAAAAAGCCGGCGTCGGCGTCGCCCCCGGCCTGGACTTCGGCCCCGGCGGCGAAGGACGCCTGCGCTTCAGCTACGCCGCGTCCGTCGAGCACATCGAAGAAGCCCTGCACAGGCTCGCCGGATATCTGGAACAGCAACTATAGGGAACCGCATATTAATGCAGGAAAGGCCAAAGGCGTCAAGACAGATTCTACTTCCCGCGGATAATGTTCGGACTTTCGCCCTGTTCAGGCCGAGGTTCGGAATGACTGCGCTTTTGTCATTCTGAGCGCAGCGAAGAATCCATCTTCAGCTTTTCATACCAGGTTGCTTTCAGCAGAAAGCAACCTGGTATGGCGGAGGCGAAGCCGACGCCCGCAAGTTTTTGAAAAATCAGGCTTCGCCTGTTTTTCAAAAATTTTGGCGTCTTGCATTCAAACTCATTTGAATGCAACCCGGTATCAAAAGAACAAATCAGCGTTTCCATAGATTATGGAAAAAAGAAAGGAAATTTTGGTGAACAACCACTTCGACATTCTGATCCTCGGCGGCGGTCCCGCCGGGACGCGCGCCGCGCTGGACGCGGCCGGGTACGGCGCGAAATGCGCCCTTGCCGAACCCGCCTTTTTCGGCGGCACCTGCATGAACAGCGGCTGCATTCCCACCAAGTTTCTGCTCGGGGGCAGCGCGTCTCTTGATCTGGCCGCAACGCAGCAGCGCTTCAAGGTAGTCTTGTCCAAACCCGTGCTGGACTTCGCGGCCCTGCAGGCCCGCAAAAACCGTTTTATCAAGGGACTGCGCGTTTCCCTGCAAAAAGATCTGGAAAACGCGGGCGTGGCGGTGTTCAAGGGCAAAGGGCAGTTTACCGGGCCGCAATCGGCACGCATAGGCGGAGCCGGGCAGGAGCTGACCTTCGACAAGTGCATTGCGGCGACCGGCTCCGTGCCCGCCTTTTTCCCGACAATGAAGGCCGACGGCGCGAACGTGCTGTCTTCGGCCGGAGCCCTGGGCCTGGAAACGGTTCCGGAGAGCATGATCATCGCGGGCGGAGGCCCCATCGGCCTGGAACTGGGCGAAATTTTCCACCGCTTCGGATGCCGCGTCACTCTGGTCGAGGGCATGCCCCGCCTGCTCCCGGCCGAAGATGAGGAAACAGGCGCGGCTGTGGAAGCCCATTTCCGGCGCGAAGGCTGGAATATCTTCACGGACAGGCGCATAGCGGAGCTGAACGCGCAAGACGGCCGCGCCGTGTTGCGTTTCGACGACGGGGAAGAACTGCGCGCCGCGCGCGCCCTGATCGCTGTCGGACGCCGTCCGGCAAGCGCGGGTCTGTCCGTCGAAGCGGCCGGGATCACTCTGAACGAACGCGGCTTTGCGGTCTGCGACGATGCCTTGCGCTGTTCGGAACACGTTTATGCCGCCGGCGACCTCAACGGACGCGCCATGCTGGCCCACGCAGCCGATCACCAGGCGCGTTACGCCGCGGCCCACGCCGCCGGCAAAATCACCGGGCCCTATGCTCCGCCCCCGGTGCCCGCCTGCGTTTACGGCAGTTTCGAAGTCATGCGCGTTGGCCCGACCGCGGCCGAGCTGCGGAAGAAAGGGGGCGATATAGGCATTTCACGCGCTGTTTCGGCATCCAACGCCATCGCCCAAAGCCTCGGACATACCCGCGGCTGCGTGCGCATGCTCTGGGAAGGCGACGAACTGCGCGGGGTCGCCGCCTACGGCGGCGGCGTATCCCACCTCGTCACCGCCGCGGCCCTGCTCCTGAAACTGGGCGTGAAAAAAAATCGTCCCTTACCGATACTTTTCGCCCATCCGACTCTTGACGAACTTCTGGAATCTGCTATTTTTGCAGCCAAGGAAAATATCGCCTGAGCGTAAGCGGACGCATCCGCGCCTGTGGGCGTAAGCGTGTGGGGATATGTGTTTTCCCGGCCGGCGACCCGAACGGCTATGCAAGTGAAACCGTCGAGTCCGGCGCAGACCCCGAAATCTTTTTTCTCGGAGGAGATTTTATGAAACGATTTTCATTGCTTTTCCTGGTGACCGTCATGCTGACGGCGTTTGCCGCAAACGCGGCGGCGGCCGTTCAGCCGGTCGACTGCCGGCAGGCAAGGATCCAGAGCTTCGACTTCCTCCTCGACTATTCCGGGTCGATGATGATGTTCCACAAGCAACTGGCTGAAAACAAATTCAAACTGGCCAAAGCGGCCCTGAAACGCGTGAACGACCGTATACCCGAGCTGGGCTACACGGGTTCCGTGAACATTTTCGGGACTTCGAACGTTATAACGGATCACCGGAAAACTCGCACCGTTGTACCGCAGCAGACTTACAACCGCGCCGCGTTCCAGAAGGGTTTCAATTCTCTGGGCGCCACCTATGAGGTGTTTGCCCGGCTGACCCCCCTCGGTGACGCCGTTCAGAGCCTCGCCTCGTCGGTGTATGCCGGTCTGCCTTCCCCCAGCGCGGTCATTCTGGTGAGCGACGGTGAAAGCAACCGCGGCGCGGATCCCGTGGCCGCCGCCCAGGCTGCCATTTCCGCCAACCCCGGCCTGGTCTTCCATGTGATTTCCCTTGCGGATTCCCCGAAGGGCGAAGCCGTACTGGAAGCCATCGCCAACCTTAAACCCCGCGAAAGCGTCTTTGTGCGCGCGCAGAACCTGATCGACCACGACATCGTGGCCGACGGCTTTGTCACCGAAGTATTCTGCACCGGCGGCAGCCTTGAACTCCGCAGCATTCAGTTTGCGCTCGGTTCCGCGGTCATCACCAACGAGTCCGCAGCCGTCCTGAACGAAGTCGCCAACATCCTGCGCAACAACAGGACCGGCGTCGTCGTTAACGGCCACACGTGCAGCCTCGGCTCCGATCAGCTTAATCAGGGCCTGTCCGAACGCCGCGCGGCGTCCGTGAAGGCGTATCTGGTCAAGAAAGGCATCCCGGCCGGCAGCATTACCACGCACGGCTTCGGCAAAACCATGCCCAAGTATGACAACAGCACCGAAGAGGGCCGTCGTCTGAACCGGCGCGTCGAGATCGACCTCAATCGTCCCGATGTCGACTTCAATTACCGCAAGGCGGACGTCGACTTCAGCGGCAAGCTCTAAGCTTACAGGCGTCTGATCAAGGCCCGGCGGATATCTGCCGGGCCTTTTTTACAAAGAAAAAAGGAACTTTTGATGAAACGCTTATTTCCGCAGCGGCTTTTTCCCGCTCTCGCGGCGTGTCTGCTGACGATAGCCGTCACCGCCCCGACAGCCCGCGCGGCCGATGCAGCAGGCGCAGGCGGCATCGGACCCGCTTCCGCGCAAAGTAAAGCTGAAACCAAAAGCGCTGTTGAGCCCGCATCCAAAGCCGGCAGCGACGCCCAGGCAAAAAGCGCGCCCGATGACGCCGCCGGCACAGGCGGAAAAACCCCTGCTTCCGTGCGCGATAAAGACGCTGCCAAAAGCGATGCCAAACCCGCGGCGAAAGCCGACGCCAAACCCGCGGCAAAAGCCGATGCCAAGCCCGCGGCGAAAGCCGACGCCAAGCCCGCGGCAAAAGGCACGGCCGCACCCGGCGCCGGCAAAAAAACGGCGTCCAAACCGGCGCCCGCGGCCGGAAAAAACGCTGATGAAGTCCTGCACCAAAAACTGGAAGCGTTCGGGCGCGATGCCATTGAAACAATGAACAGGCACGCGCTGCCTTCCCAAGGCAAAAAAGAAGTTTTGAAGAACAAGGACGGCAGCTACACTGCCCGCTATGTATCCATCGACCCGGCATCACTCAGCGTTTCTTTCAAAAAAGCCGAACCTCCCGCGGGCACCGTTTCACACATCGGTTATCTGCGCTATGTGTCAAAAGAATATTTCTGCACGGCCTCGACGGAGAGCGCGGCGAAAAACGGCCCCTTCGAGCCCAGAATGAGCAGAGGACACACCGAGCTGATCAAGTACGTGCGCGGCAAGTGGTCCTATTAGAGCATTTCATACTTGAAATGCGCCGCAGGGATTTACGGCGCAAATGCTTGCCGCGAAACAGGAGCAGGCGGCAAAGCCTGCCGTAAGCGAACTGTTTCAAGCGCTGAATGCTGTAGAGCATTCCAAAGATGAAGGGGGTACCAACACGACCATGACCGGACTCTTGGAAACGACCTTCGTGCGGCGAGTAAAGCTTCCCAGATGATGGCGGGTATTGCTGTTATCGCGGTCCTTTGCGTGCGTCCCGCTTTTTCCGATTATGTGGCGTTACGGCGGCAAGGGTGGCGTGGGCAAAAGCCTTTTCTCTTTCGCTCTGAAATGGACAGGGCTTTGGAAAGAAGCCGGGGGTTGGGGCGGTAACTGTTTTTCTGTCTGGAACAATGTTTGCATTGAAAAAAACGTGTGGAAAACCTTGCCGCCAATGATGCCTTCCCTTCCGCCTTTTTGCCGGAAGGCGGAAAATATGCGGAAAATATACGGAAAAAACGGCCGGCGCCTAAAGAAACAGGCCGGCTTGCCGATTAAAGAAATCAAGGGTGAATTTTTGACCACCGAAACTTGAAAAGGTACTTGCCGTGTCACGCTTCCCAACCATACAAGCCGTTGTATGCCGTGTCGGCAGACGGGCATATGTATGCGGAAGCAATGCCTCTCCTGTTGCAAGTGATATGAGCCGGCACGATTTTTGCTCTCTCTCTCTCTCTCTCTCTCTCTCTCTCTCCTAACTCTACGTTAATTTTATTAGATATATTGCCGCACGCGGCAGCCTTGACAGTTTTCTATCTTGGGCGTTTATTCTTTTTTCATCGGCATAGCTGCATGCGGGTATCGGGGGTGTCGCATGGCACTTACCCTTAATACCAATTTGATGGCGCACAATGCCTCGCGTAACTTGAACAGCCATTATAACAAGCTGTCTGCATCTGTTCGCAGGCTGTCATCAGGATTGCGTGTAGGAACTGCGGCTGATGATGCTGCCGGACTCGCAATTCGTGAGTTAATGCGGGCAGACGTAGCCGGCTTGAACCAGGGCATACGCAACGCCAATGACGCCGTTTCCCTCCTCCAGACCGCTGACGGAGCCCTCCAGATTGTCGATGAAAAGCTGATCCGGATGAAGGAACTGGCGGAACAGGCCGCAACCGGCACCTACAATTCCGACCAGCGCCTGATGATCGACGCTGAATACCAGGCGATGGCCAGGGAAATAACCCGCATTGGCAGGGCCACCGAATTCAACGGCATCCATCTGCTGGACGGCACCCTGGAAGGCGTCCACGACGGAGAACGCATGGGAACCAGGAACGGCTCCCAAGGCAGCTTGGACAACCTCCTGTTTGGCGGCATGCTGAAAATCCACTTCGGCACAGGCAATGATTCGGCTGAAGACTATTACTACATCCGAATTTTTGACACGACAAACATGTACCTCAATCTTGGCGATGAGTTCAGCCTTGAGAGCATGGCTCCCGCAGAAATGACACGTCCTTTTCTTATGGGCGTCGAAATGTTCCTGAAGCCCAAGCTTGATGCGGGAGACATCACGCAGGCGGAATTTGACGCGGCTTTGCTGGCAAGCAGGACAGCTTCGGAGGCATTTATGAGAGAGGCGGTCTACGGTTTTGACAACGCAGCGACTTTTCAGACTGCCTTTACCGAAATATTTGGGGCGTCAGCCGTTCCGCGCGATACATCGCCGGTCGGCCCGGACGGTCTTGGCTACGCGTATCTCCAGGGGATGGATACAGCGGATTATTCGGCCATGCTGACAGCGTACAATGCGCTGTCAGGCGATGAGAAAGAAAAGTATCAGCTTGCCTTCATGCGCAACTCCGTACAGAATCTGGGAGACGGTCTAAGCGATGGCACAGTATTTAATACTTACTTCGGAAGTGTTGATCCGGCACTTTATGCGGGGATTGCCTGGTCCGGCAATTATGCCGTAAACCAGTTCCTGCATCTTCACACCTACGCCGGGAGAAACATCCGCACCCAGGAAAACGCGCAGCATGCCCTGGACTCCATTGACCGGGCCTCGCTCAAGGTGTCCGGCAACCGCGCCGGCATTGGCGCACTCCAGAACAGACTGGAAAATACCATCAGCAACTTGCAGATTCAGGCCGAAAACCTGCAAGCAGCCGAGTCCCGTATCTCCGATGCGGACGTGGCCCAGGAAATGACCGAGTTCGTGCGCAGCCAGATTCTTGTCCAAGCCGCCGTGGCCATGCTGGCACAGGCCAACTCCATGCCGCGTATTGCTTTGAGTCTGGTTCAGCAAGGCGCGTAGGCCGCACGTTTTAATAGGGCAAATTTTAGCCGCCGGCAGCCATGCGGGCGTTGTCACAAGCAGAGGGAATCTTCCCAGGCGCACGGCCTTGCCCGTAATGGTATGACGGCAGAATAAGTAAACGTGCAACAATACGCTGGGGCTTCATGCGCGTCGCGGCGTCGGCAACAACGGTTCGCGCCGCATTTTGCTTTTGAATGGGGGAATGCCGAACGGGGTTGCATTGAAAAAACCGCAAATTGATAAATTTAATACTTTTCATGAAGATTCAAGAGTAGCTGCTGCTCCATAGCACATTTGAGAGTGGCGTCCTATATATAGATGAATACACAATAACCATGTGAAAAATTAAACTTGTTAATTGAAGGGAACCTCTAAAAATCTTTTCCAGACGGAATTGAGCGTTGTAAATCCAGTATCGGTCAGGTCGGCATGTGCCATAAATTCAGTTTTCGGAGGTTCCCTGAAAATGGTCGGCATTTGGGCCGGCAGCGGGCCTTGAACGCCTGCACGGTATTGCCCATGAGCATGGCGATGGTCATAGGGCCGACTCCTCCGGGAACGGGACTTGCCGCCGAGGCCACGGCACTTATGGAGGCAAAGTCGGCATCGCCGCGCAGTCCCCTGTCCGTAACGGAAATGCCGATATCCACCACCACCGCGCCCGGCTTGAGCATGTCGCCGCGCACGGATTCCGGCCTGCCCATGGCCGGGAACACGAAGTCCGCATCTTTACAGTATGCGGCAGAGTCCGGCGATGCGGAATGGCAGACGGTGACCGTTGCGTCGATACCCTTGGCGCCGAGCATGACGGCCAGCGGCTTGCCGACAATGTTGCTGCGTCCCAGCACCACGGCCCGTTTCCCGGCCGGCGTCAGGGAGCAGCGCTTGAGCATTTCCATGACTCCGGCCGGCGTACAGGGGCGCAGTCCGGGCAGTCCGAGCATGAGCCGGCCCATGTTCACGGGGTGAAATCCGTCCACGTCTTTGGAAGGATCTATGCGCTCCAAACAGACCCGGCTGTCCAATCCGCCCGGCAGGGGCAACTGGACCAAGATGCCGTCCACGTCCGGACGGGTGTTCAGAGCGTCGATCAGCGCGAGCAGTTCATCCTGTCCGACGTCGGCGGGCAGGTATAGGGTTTCCGAGCGTATCCCGACCTCGGCGCAGGCCCGTTCCTTGTTGCGGACGTAAGTCCGCGAGGGCTTGTCTTCCCCGGCCAGAACGACCGCAAGACCCGGCGGACGCCCGACTTCGCCCGTCAAGGCGCGGATTTCGACGTTCAGCTCGGCGCGGATCGTCGCCGCTATACCTTTACCGTCAAGCAATTGCACCCTTGCCGTCCCTGCTCACCCGCCGTCTTCCGCCGCCGGGCAGTTGTCCCCCTGCCGTTCCCGTTCACTCGCCGTCTTCCTGATCGTCTTCGTCAAAACCGTAGTGCGCGCTCATAACCCGGCCGTAGTACACGGCGCTGTCTTCAAGCTGCTCTTCGATGCGCAACAGTTGGTTGTACTTGCTCAGGCGGTCGGAGCGGCTCAGGGAACCCGATTTGATTTGCCCGCAGTTCGTACCCACAGCCAGATCGGCGATGAAGGGGTCCGCCGTTTCGCCTGAGCGGTGGGAAACTACGGTCGTATAACCGTTCTGCTTGGCCAGTTCAATGGTGTCGAGGGTTTCGGTCAGCGTGCCGATCTGGTTCAGTTTGATCAGGATCGCGTTGCCCAGCCCGTCTTCGATGCCTTCACTGAAGATAGCCGGGTTGGTGACGAAAAGGTCGTCGCCTACGAGCTGAACGCGGTCGCCGAGGGCGACGGTGAGTTCGCGCCAGCCGTCGCGGTCGTCTTCGCCCAGCCCGTCCTCAATGGAGATAAGGGGGTATTTTTCTGTAAATTCCGCCAGATACCTGATCATGTCGGAGGAAGAAAGCACCTTGTTTTCGCCTTTCAGGCGATATTTTCCCTCTTTGCGGAATTCACTGGCCGCCGCGTCGACGGCCAGGGCGATTTCCGCACCGGGGATATAGCCGGCCTCTTCTATGGCTTTGATCAGGTAGCGGAAGGCTTCGTCGTGGCTTTTGAGGTTGGGGGCGAAGCCGCCTTCGTCGCCGACGCCGGCGGCCTGTCCGTCGGCAGCCAGGATGCTCTGAAGCGTGTGAAAGGTTTCCGCGCCCATGCGCAGGGCTTGATGAAAATCCTGCGCGCCCAGCGGGACGATCATGAATTCCTGAATGTCCAGGTTGTTGGGCGCGTGCATGCCGCCGTTGATGATGTTCATCAGCGGTACCGGGAGGACCTTGGCGTTGACGCCTCCCAGGTACTGGTAAAGCGGCAGGGCGAGAAATCCCGCGGCGGCGCGGGCGCAGGCCAGGGACACCCCGAGCATGGCGTTGGCGCCGAGGCGCTCCTTATTGTCGGTGCCGTCGAGGTCGATGATGATGTTGTCGATTTCCACCTGGCGCAGGGCGTTCATGCCGACCACGGCTTCGGCCAGTTCTCCGTTCACGTTCTCGACGGCCTTGGTCACGCCTTTGCCGCCGTAGCGTTTTTTGTCGCCGTCCCGCAGTTCCAGCGCTTCCCTGCTGCCGGTGGACGCGCCGGAGGGCACGGCCGCGCGCCCGGTATGGCCGGATTCCAGGCCGACTTCGACTTCTACGGTAGGATTGCCGCGCGAATCAAGAATTTCTCTGGCCCAGACCGATACTATGGTACTCATCGTGCTTTCCTTATGGGTTTGCAAGCTCCCCCTCCGGGGTGATTCCCGGTTGATTTCCGTTGCTCTTCTGATACAAGTTGCATGCAAACGAGTTTGAATGCAAGACGCCGAACTTTTTGAAAAACAGGCAACGCCTGATTTTCAGAAACCTGCGGACTGCGGCTTCGTCTCCGCCATGCCGCTTTGCTTTCTGCTGAAAGCAGATTGCCTGTGATGGACGCATTAAAATATAATCGCTTAACGCCGGCGCAGCAGCCCAAAAACATGCTTTGCGGCCGGCGGCGGCGCGCCCGGCTTCACCCGGCGTCCGCGTCACGGCATTCTGCCGACGCCGTGACGCAGTTAATGTTTACCCGGTTATGCGCTCGTTGTACAGCAGGCGCAGGCCGTCCAGCAACATGTCCGGCAACACGGCGTCAAAGCGGCGGGTGACCCGGGCGATGACGGAGGCAAAGCCGCCGGTGCCCACAACGGCGACCGGGCCGCGCATGCCGGCGGCCAGGCGTTCGCAGAGACCTTCAGTCATGGCGGCAAAGCCGAAGACAAAGCCGTGTTTCAGGCTGGTGGCCGTGGAGATCCCCGGCGCCGGCACGGCGCTTTCCACTTCCAGGCTGACCCCCTGCAGCTTGGCCGTGCGCGAAGTCAGGGCGGCTATGGACGAGAGTACGCCGGGGCAAATCAATCCGCCCAGATAGGCGTCGCCTTCCACGCAGTCGAAGGTGGTCGCCGTGCCGTAATCCACGGAAATCAGCGAAAAGACCTCCGGGAACAGGCGTCGCGCGGCATAGGCCCCCACCAGACGGTCGGCGCCGACTTCATGGGGCAGGGCGTAACGGTTTTCCAGGGGCACGGGCACGTCTTCAGGGGCAAAGAGCAGCGTTTTCCCCAAAAAGCGCAGGCAGGCGTCGCGCACGAGTTTGCTGATGCCCGGCGACACGGAACAGGCAAGGCCGCCTTCGATGTCCTCCGCTTCAAGGCCTTGCAGGCGCAGCAGCGCGACAAGGGAAAGGCCGAACTCGTCGGCCGTGCGCCGCTCATCGCTCGGCAGGGCGAAGGAGGCGCGCAGCTTTTCTCCGTCGCCTATGCCGATTTTGGTGTTGGTGTTGCCGATGTCCAGATAGAGACGATAACGCACGGCTGCCGGCTCCGAAGACCGTCGGGCTGCCTGCGGTTCAAGCCTTGGCCGCTGTTCTCAGATCGCCGGCGGCGTCGGTTTTTTCCCAGGTAAATTCCGGTTCTTCGCGCCCGAAGTGGCCGTAGCAGGAACTTTTGAGAAAAATCGGACGGGTCAGGTCAAGGCGTTTGATGATGTGGTAGGGGCGCAGGTCGAAGACCTTGGTGACGGCCGCGGTCAGCACGTCGTCGGGCACCTGCCCGGTCCCCAGGGAAGACGCGAGGACGGAAACCGGCCGGGCGACGCCTATGCAGTAGGCGATCTGCACCTCGCACTTGGGCGCGAGACCGGAGGCCACCACGTTTTTGGCGATGTATCTGGCCATGTACGCGCCGGAACGGTCCACTTTGGAGCAGTCCTTGCCGGAGAATGCGCCGCCGCCGTGGTGTCCCATGCCGCCGTAGGTATCCTGAATGATTTTGCGCCCGGTCAGCCCGCAGTCGCCCATAGGCCCGCCGATGACAAAACGCCCCGTGGTGTTGATGAAGATTTCGCAGTTGTCCCTGTCGAACAGCGAGGCGGGCAGGACGGGGTAGATGACCTTGTCCTTGATGTCGGCGATGATTTGTTCCTGCGCTGTTTCCGGGGCATGCTGGGCGGAAACGACCACGTTGTTGACGCGCGTCGGCCTGCCGTCCACATATTCAAGGGAAATCTGCGTCTTGCCGTCCGGGCGCAGGTAGGCAAGCACGCCGCCCTTGCGCACGGCGGTGAGCTGCTGTGAGAGCTTGTGCGCCCAATAAACGGGAGCGGGCATGAGGGTCGGAGTCTCGTCGCAGGCAAAGCCGAACATCATGCCCTGATCGCCCGCGCCCTGCTCCTCGTCGACAGCGCGGTCCACGCCCCGGGCTATATCCGGCGACTGCTTGTCTATGGAAGACACGACGGCGCAGGTTTGCCAGTCGAAGCCCGTTTCGGAACTGTTGTAGCCGATGTCGCGAATGGTCCTGCGGACTATGTCCGGAAGATCCGCGTAGGCCCCGGTGGATATTTCACCCGCCAGAAAGGCCATGCCGGTGGTGACCAGGGTTTCGCAGGCCACGCGCGCGCCGCGATCCAGACTGAGCAGGGCGTCGAGCACGGCATCGGAAATCTGGTCGGCAACCTTGTCCGGATGCCCCTCGGTGACGGATTCGGAGGTGAAGTAGTATTTGCCTTTAGAAGGAATCATAGCTGCTCCGGAATAGTCGGGGTGAATACGCAGGCGCCCGCATTCGGCGCCCCGCGCGTACGGGCGGCGCAACGGGCGCGCATGCGGCCCTTGACGCTTGAAACTGTCCGCTTGCGGCGGACAAAGCCGCCTGCTCCTGTTCAGCAGGGATTTGCCTGCAAAGCCCTGCCGGGCATTTCAAGTGTGTAATGCTCTATATCAGGAAATTCATATAAGCTGCTTTACTCATATCCATACTCCCCGGCCGGCCTTTTGTCCAGCCGGAATGCGGCAGGACGCGAACGCAGCAACACTGCGGAAAAACAGAGTAATTTTGGGCACGCCGCAAATCCGGTCCCGTGTACCGCTTAATTTTTATGCCTCCGGCGGCGGGGCGCTGCACAGAAGCCCGGGTTCGCGACCCCGGACCCCCGGCCTGGGCAGGCGCGGGGCCGAGCGTTACGCCCTGGTGGGTTGCAGTGAAAATTTATGCGCTGCACGGTAATCGAAGACGGCAACAAGCGCGGCTTTGCCCGCTTCGAGCGTGCCCAGACGGTTCAGGCCGAGAGCGGCCGCGCCGTTGACGGCGGCCATGCGCAGCACGGCGCGGGCGGGCAGCCCGTAGGCGTCGCGCGCGGCGGCCGCTTCCCGGCGCATGTCCACGTCCGTATTGGAAGAAAGCCCGTCCGTGCCCAGACAGAACAGGATGCCGTCCGCTTCGGGCGCCGTCGGTCCGGCCCGGCCCGCAGCCGTGAAAATGTTGCTGCGCGGGCACAGGCAGACCGAGCAGCCGCTTCCGGACAGCAGACGCTTGTCCCCGGACGAAAGACAGACACCGTGCACGACCAGCGTACCGGGGCCGAGCAGCCCCAATTTTCCGGCCAGAACAGCCGGGCTTGTCCCCCGGGCGCGGGTCGGCGCGGGCAGCAGTTCAGCCATAAGCGCATGCAGGGGGCCGCTCCCGTCGCGTACGCACTCGTCTTCGTCGGGCGATTCCGCAAGGTGCATGCAGAAGATGCGTCCCGTCCGCCGGCACAGGGCATGAGCGGCCTGCAGGGCTTCCGGGGCGGTGCTGTACAGGGCGTGCCCGGAGAGCGCGCAGTCGGCAAAACGACGGGAAGGCAGGGCCGCGGACGCGGGCAGAAACCAGGGTCCGGCCCGCAGTTCCCAAGCTGCGCCGTTCTGCGGCGCGGGAGGGTTAAGTCCGATAAGTTCCAGAAAATGCGTCAGGGGATAACGGAAGCTCCCGCCGCCGGCGCACGGCCGGGCCTCCCATGCCTCACGCGCTCCCGGCAGTACGCGCTCCTCCTGCGCTCCCGGCAATTCCAGCGCCTCCCGCGCTCCTTGTACTCCAGGCGCTTCCGGCAGTTCCCGCGTCTCCCGCGCCGGCGCCCGAAGCGCTCCGGGCGGAAAGCGTATGCCTTTTTCCCGTTCCCGGCGCGCAAGCAGACCTTCGGCCAGTTCGCTCACCAGACCGGGCAGGCGGCTGCCCACGTCCCCGATGTGCGCCGTGCCGGAAGAGTCGGCGTCATCCAGGGCCTTTGCCGCTGCGGCGCGCGCCTCCTGTGTTCCGCAGGGAGTCCGCAACGCCGCCGCAAGGCTGCGCAGCCAGGGCGTAAAGCCTTTTCCAGCGAGGCATTTGCCCTTGGTATGGGAAAGCTCGAGATGGCAATGGGCGTTGATCAGGCCGGGCGTCAGGCAGACTTCCCCCGCATCCGTAAAGACGAAGGCTGCTGCGGCGCGGCGGCGGAAGGCCGCATAGGGTTCCACGCCGAGGATAACGCCGTCTTCGGCAAGAATGACGGCGTTGTCCTCAATGCGGAGCGGGGCCTCCAGGGCCGCGCGGCCCCGCGCGGCCTTTTCTCCGGCCAGGGTGATCACCGTCGCGGCGCGGCAGGCAGCCGGCATCGGCAATCCTTATTCTTTTTTTTGTTTTCAGACGAAAAACGGCTTGCATATCCGATTTCAAAGTAAAACCGCGCCTCTGCCGTGTAACCTTGCAGGCTGCGGCGGGAGCGCGGAACTTGCCGGGCTGCCGAAAAAAGCGTAAGGGCATTTCCCCGGACCGCGATGATCTTCCTCTTCCGATGATCTTCATCCTGCGAGGCCGCGATGCTGCTCCCCATAATCCTCCTTGCCGGCCGCGTCAAGCATGAATTTGCCCCTGAAGCGGCATCGGCCGGGGTCGCAACATCTCTGAAAATCCGTCCGTATGTCCGAGAAACTCTGTCTTCTGCACGCCAACTGCCAGGGCGAGGAGCTGGAAACGCTCCTGACGGCGTCCCGCGCCTTTTCTTCCGTCTACCGCATCGTCAGGCGCATCAATTACACGCGCGACCCCATACTTCCGGAAGACCTGGAACGCTGCGCGCTGTTTCTGTACCAGCATCTCGACGCGCATTGGGGTGAACTGGCCTCGGAGGCGCTCATGCGCCGCCTGCCCGGCACGGCCCGCCGCCTGCGCATTCCGAATATGTTTTTCAGGGGTTACTGGCCGTTCTGGACCTCGTCCGGCCCCATCAATTTCGGAGACGGCATTCTGAACCGGCTGCTCGACGAGGGCGCCCCAAAGGAAGTCATCCTCGCCGTTTACCTGCACGGCAAGGTGAAAGACTTCGGCGATTTGCAGGCCGCCGTTGACGGGAGCCTGGCCTCAGCGGAGGCCGACGACCCGGAAAGGAACTTCGGTCTGGGCGAGCGTATACGCGAACACTGGAAAACGCGCATGCTTTTCCACACGGTCAACCATCCGGGCGCGGAATTGCTTATGCACACGGCGGATATCGTGCTGCGCCGGCTGGGTTTTCCTCCTCTGAGCGGGGACGAGCGGGCAGGCGTATGCCGGCGCGGGCTTTTCCCTTCCTATGCCGATTTCGATCTTCCCGTGCATCCGGCGACAGCCGCCTTTCACGGGCTGACTTTTGCCGGTCCGGGCACGAGATTCTGCGTTTTCGGCCGAAAAATGACTTTCGAGCAGTATGTTTCCCGCTATATCGACTGCCGTCTGGCCGGGCTGGAGGACGGTTTCCTGGGCTATCTGCAGCTTGTTTGAGGCCGGCCGGCAAGGCCGCGCAGGCGCGGTGACGCAAGGCGCGCCGGAATCGGGCGGATCTTCCGGACAACGACGTCATACCAAGTTGCAATCAATACAGTGTAAATTCGATGAAATATCCATCGTATTATACTTATAAATTTGGCATAGTTATATAAATAACTGCCTATTGCCGCCAACCTGGTATCAATGCCTTCGGGCGCGGGTACATACCGCGTCCGGAACAGGCCCGGACGATCGTAACCGTACGGGCGGCGCCGCGGGCGCACAGCGCGTCACCGGGGCGGACTTTTTTCCGAAACGCGCTCCCGGACCTGTCGGAAAAGATCCGTGACGCGGTCCCGAAGCTGCCGGAAAATTTCCCCGCTTTTGGCGGCAAGGTCCGGCGCAGGCCTGAACGGGGGGTCGGCGGGCTGTATTTCCGGGTCGGGCGGGGCGGCCAGCAGCACGTATTCGCGGTTTTCCATCCACTGCCGGTGTATTTCCCTGAGATTTTCCGGTTTGTCGCTCCATTCGGCGAGGCGTCCGGCGCTCAGAGCGAGCACGAGTTTGCCGGACCGCGCGAGGGCGGCCGCCTCTTCCGTGCTTTCCAGATCCCGCACCACGCGGCCCGCGTAAAAGGAATAGACGCCGTCGTAGACTTTGCAGGAGGCGACTGTATAGCCCTTGTCGGCGTAAGCGCGCATGATCAGCGCCTGCTGCCTGGGGCTGAGCAGGGAGTCGAAAGCGGGCGCGACCATGCCGCCCAGGGGATAGCCGAGACTGGTGCAGGCCAGCGCCGCAATCAGCAGCACGCCCTCGGGGCGGGAGCTGGACAGCCCCGTCCAGACCAGCGCCCCGAAAAGCAGCAACAGCGCGGTGACCAGCAGGAAGCCGGGAGCAGGCTCCGGGAGCGTTCCCGGCAGTCCGCTGAACGCCGCGGGCAGACTCAGCCGGCCGAAAATAACCAGGGTCAGGGCCAGGGCCAGTCCTCCGGCCGCCGTCAACTGCAGACCCGTGCCCCAGCGCAGGATGCGTGCCCCCAGACTGCCCGCGCCGAGGACGGCGCGCGCGCCGAGTACGGACAAGGCGGGCAGGACGGGCAGCAGGTAGATGAGGATTTTGCCGCTCAGGCAGGAGAGGAGCGCCAGGGCGGAAAGCACCATGCACCAGAGGTAGGCGGCGCCGTCCGTTTCCGGCCTGCGCGCCGCGCCGAGGCAGGCGCGCAGGCTGCGGGCCCGTATGCCGCTCCAGGGCAGGCAGAACAGGAGCAGTGTCCAGGGCAGGAGCATGAGGGGCAGGCGGACCAGATAATAATACCAGGCTTCCCTGTGATGGAAGGTGTCGAGCGCGCGGTCCAGAACCTGCCGGCGGAGCAGGGTGTCAAGGATGAACGTCGCATCGCCCGTGCTTTTGAAGACCAGCAGCAGCCAGACCGCAACAGGCAGCAGGCCGGCGGGCAGCCCGCACAGGAAATCCCGGCTCAACAGGCGCTGCGGCCTGCCTTGCCAAAGGACGAAGAGCAGGGCCGAACACAGGGGAAAAGCCAGACCGAGCGGACCTTTGACCAGAACGGCGACGCCTGCCGTGAAAAAGGCGGCCGCCGTGCGCGGCATATCCTGTCCGGGGCCGGCCAGGGCGCGGTAGAGGAGGATATGGCTGCACAGGATCAGGGCGGAAAACAACAGGTCCATGCGTCCGTAATGGATCAGGCCCATGACGTACCCGGTACTGAGCAGCATGATGCCCGAGGCGAGGTTGCTGCGCCTGTCCGCCCGGCCGACCAGACGGCCCAGGGCCAGGGCCGCCCACAGCCACAGCAGGGCGGAGAGCGCGGCGCCCGTGAAATGCAGCATCGGCCCTTCCGTGCCCAGAAAAGCGTACAGGGCGCGCAGGAACCAGAAATAGAGAGGCGGTTTGTCGGGGTACGGAGCCCCGTTCATGTACAGCAACACCCCTTTGCCTTCTTCCAGCAACCAACGGAAGGCGTCCGCGTGGCGCACTTCGTCGGAAAACCACAGATCGCGCGCGTTCAGGCAGAAGACGGTCTGGAGCAGCAGCATCACGCTGAGCGTCAGCAGCGGCGACAGGGCAAGCAGCGAATAGACGCGCGAACAGAAGGTCGGCGGCAGGTCCGCCGTCGCCGTGCGCAGGGGCCGCGCCTGATAGAATCCGGGCGGCGCGTGCGGGATGTTCGCGGCCTCGTTTTCCCGCGCGCCGGCAGCGGCGCCAGCGCCTTCCTCCTGAGTGTCCGCGTCCGTTGCGGCGTCCCCGGAGCCCGCAGGCTCAGGGCCGGCGCGGCCCGATGCGCCGGTTGCGGCGTCCCCGGAGCCCGCCTGCGCGGTATCTTCATGAAAGGTGTCGTCCTCTGCCGCATCCGCCTGCGCGCTTTCCTGAAGAACTTCACGGGACGGCCCGGCCGGGGAGTCCTCGCTTTTCCCGCGGGCCGAAGCCTCCGCAACGGCATCCGCGGGCGCGCTTTCTTCATAAAAGGGAACGTCCGCCGCGGTATCCGCGGAGTCGTTTTCTTCAAGGGCCTCGCGGAGGGACAACGCGGTTTCAGGGCGTCCTTCGGCGACGTTTTTTTCCGGTATTCCGCTACATTCTTCCGGTTTTCTGCCGTTGTCCGGGGATCCGTTCATCAGAAATTCCTTTTGTAGTAGAGGCAGTGGATGAAAATATTGCCCGCCGTCCCGATGCACATGCCTGCCGCGACGTCGCTCATGTGGTGCATCAGCAGATAGATGCGGGAAAAACCCAACAGCGCGAGCAGCAGACCCAGCAGCAGGGAAAGCGCGTATTTTCGAAATACGGACGCCGTGCAGGATACGGACAGAGCCGCGGCCGTGGTGTGTCCGGAGGGGAAGGAGTGCTGATCCGTATCCATGAGAGAAAAGGGGGCTGCTTCCGCGCCGTTCAGGACGGCGTAGGGTCTGGGCATTCCGGCGCTGATTTTGATGACCCGGACCAGAAGGAAGGCAAAGCAGGCCTGAGCGAGAAAAAACACCAGCGTGAAACGCAGGAGCGGCCTGTTTTTCGTGCGGGCGGCGCGGAGCAGCACGATGCCGTAGGCGGCGTAAAAGAGCAGGGGCACCCAGCGGGACAGTTCACGCATGAGGGCCGTGAGGACGGGGTGTGCGGCGCCGTGGCGCATAAAGGCGGTGGTTACGGCCGCGTCGGCGCCTATGAAGGCATACATGAGGCCGATGGTTACGGCGAGGGGCGCCAGGCAGATAAGCTGATGCGCCCAGGGGAAGTTTGAAGGCGTAACAACGGCGGCATGCATGGCGGAAATATAGAGAAGCCTGAAAAAGTCGCAAGCTTTTTTTTGAAGGCATTAACAAAAGAATGTTTTTTACGGGTATTAAGCTGCGCCTGTTCATGGACCTTGGGAGCGCCGATTAATGCAGGAAAGGCATAAATATTCAAGATGGATTCTTCGCCTTCGCTTTGCTGCGGCTCAGAATCACAGCATTTTTGTCATTCTGAGCGCAGCGGAGAATCCATCTCCATGCCTTTCAAAAGAATAAAGCAGCGTTTTATTAGAAAAATATACGGTTTTTTTTGCTTAAAATTCAAGTAACAGCAGGGAAAAAATTCAGCGCAGCCGCATGCCGGCTGCCGGAGCCGCCTGTTCCACATGAACCTGCTGCGCGGAGATTCCCGCTTGACTCCCGGCAAGGCCGGGAATACCTTACTGACTACGCTTCCTCACCGAAGACGGAATACCCCCCCGAAAACCGAAAACGGGCAACGCGGCGGCCGCCGCTGCCGGTTGACCGCAACACTCTGTTCAGGGACAACCCGCCGGGAAAAAGCACTGTAAAACGCCGCCCGCGCGGACAGCCCCTCAAGGAAAAACCGTTGTGAAACGCCGTTGCCGCCTCCTGTGTCTTCTGAGCCTCCTGGCGTTTTCCGCGCCGGGATTCGACAATGCCGCGTACGGCGCAAGCCGCGCCGAATCCGCGTCCGCATCGGCCGCTGAAGGCAAATGCGACGATGCGGCGGCCGAAGCCGCCGCCGTTGCGGAACAGGACCCCGGCGCCGTCGACGCCCTCATCGCCGCCGCCCGTTGTTACGCCAGACTGAACAAGCCGTCCCGGGCCGTCCCCCTTCTGGAAAAAGCCCTGGCCGTCAACCCCGAAAACGAGGATGCCGTCACCGGTCTGGCCGCAGCCCTGCTCAATGCCGGCGAACGCGACAAGGCCGAAGGGCTGCTTACCGGCCTGCTGGACAAAAAGGCGGACTCCGACGAAGCCCTGGCCCTGCTGGTCTTCCTTGCCGGGCAGGCCGGCGATTCGGCAACGGCCGAAAAGTACCTGAAGAAACGACTTGATCAGGAACCGGACAACGAAAACCTGCTGTTCCGTCTCGGCGACTTTTATCTGGAATCCGGCGCTGCGGACAAAGCCGTCGCCCTGCTGGAAGCCCGGCTGGAAACCAGGCCCGAAGCGCAGGCGGTGCGCGGCCGTCTGGCCGGACTGCTGGCTTCTTCGGGCAAAGCGGAGCAGGCCCTTGCCCTTCTCGACAAGGCGCCGAAACAGGACGGCGCAATCAAACTGGCCAAGGCGGGCATCCTGCTGCGCGTCGGCCGTCTCGACGAAGGCGAGGCAACCTTGAAATCCCTGCTTGAGGATCCGAGAGACAGGGCATGGGCCGACGAAGCGCGCATCGGGTTGACGGAGCTGTATATGCAGACCGGCAGGGCAAAGGAGGCGGAAAAGCAGGCCGACGCCCTTACAGCGGCTAACCCCGGCAGGCCGGAAGGCTATCGCATACGCGGGCGCATCCGCTACGCCGCAAAAAATTTCGCCGGCGCCGCCGCCGACTTTGAGACGGTCGTCAAGGCTGTTCCCGACGACTACGGGACCGCGTTGTCCCTGGCCGAAGCCCTCAGTGCCGCGGGCAACTCCCAGGCTGCAGAAAACACCGTGACCCGCGTGCTGTCGGACGCGCCGCACTTCGCAGCGGCCTATCTGACCCTGGCCGACATATATCTCAAGCGCAATATGCCCGATGCGGCACTGATGACCCTGGACATGGGCGGCAGGGCGGCCCCGGCCGACACCTCCATTCCGATGGCCGCCTCGGCCGTTTTATCCCAGTTGCAGCGCTACGGCGAAGCGATAAAAATGCTGGAACGGCCTGCGGAAAACAAGAATCCCCAGGTTGCCGAAACCGCCCTGCTGCGCATCGCCGCGCTGTACACGGCGCAAAAGAATATTCCCAAGGCCGTTGCCGCCTATGACCGCCTGCTCGCGCTCAACCCCGCCTCGACCATCGCCGCCGAGGGACGCATCCGCGCGCAGATCGGCGCTAAACAGCAGAAAGCCGCCCTGGCCTTTGCCGAAAAACGGCAGAAAGAACGCCCCGACGATGCCGCGGCCGCCTTCATGACCGGCGAATGCGCGGTGGCCGCGGGCGATGCGCGGAAAGCCGAAAAGGCCTACCTCCGCGCCCTGGATATCGCGCCTTCATGGGAACAGCCCCTGCTGATGCTGGTCCGCATCTACGGAGCGACCAAGCGCGCCGACAAGGCCGTAAAACTCTGCAGCGACCTGTATGCAAAGCATCCGGACAACCTCAACGCCGCAATGTACGCGGCTATGATTCTGGAGCAGTCGGGGAAATTTTCCGAGGCCGAGACCCGCTACCGCAAACTTATCGCGGACAGGCCGGAATACCTGGCCGCCGCCAATAATCTGGCCTTTCTCCTGACCCGGCACAAGCCTGCGCCGGAACGCCTGGAGGAGGCCGAGGAACTGGCCGGCAAGGCCGCCGCAGGCGGCGCCTCGCAGCCTCTGGATACCTTGGGCTGGGTCCGCATGCTGCGCGGAAACGCAGCCGGAGCGGAAGAAAGCCTGCGCAAAGCGCTGGCGGCCAAGCAGGACAATACCTTCGCCCGCTACCATCTGGCTGAAGTGCTGGCCGCAACCGGCGATGAAAGCAAAAAGAAAGAAGCCGTGGAACTGCTCAAAGCGCCCGCAGCCGATAAAGCTTTCCCCCAGCGGGCTGATGCGGAAAAACTGCTCAAACGCCTGCGCGGCGCCGCGCCTGGCGCGGCGGCGCAGACCAAACCGACGCAGAACAAGCCCGCGCAGGCCAAACCGGCGCAAAGCAAACCCGCGCAGCAGAAACCCGCGCAGAACAAGCCCGCGCAGAAAAAACCGGCGGCGAACAAGGGCGTGGCGGCCTCCGGGTAGCCGGGGAAACGCTCAACCAAGAAGGCGGCATGTCATCTATCCCGCATAACGGTTTACCCGCCTCCGGGTAGCCGGGGAAACGCTCAACCAAGAAGGCGGCATGTCATCTATCCCGCATAACGGTTTACCCGCTTCCGGGTAGCCGGGGAAACGCTCAACCAAGAAGGCGGCGTGGGCCTTCAGGCCCATGCGTTTTGCGCTTGGGCGGGGTTTGGACCCCGCCCCGAGCTTCCGCCCGGCCGGGGTATCAAACCATAAAGGAAGCTGTGATGAGACGGAGTTGCCATGTCTGATGCCCGTGATTCCGGCCTGCCTGCGGGCTATGAGCCGGAAACCGTGGAGGCGCGCCGGCGCGCCCTGTGGGAAGAGCAGCGCCTGTTTACCCCCGACCTCGACGCCGATGCCGCAGCCGGCGTCTTTTCCATAGTGATTCCGCCGCCCAACGTCACCGGCAACCTGCACATGGGCCATGCCCTGAACCTGACCCTGCAGGACATCCTCTGCAGGCATCAGCGCCGGCTGGGCAGGCAGGTGCTGTGGGTACCCGGCGAGGATCATGCCGGCATTGCCACCCAGAATGTAGTCGAACGCCGTCTGAAGGAAGAGGGCACCGGCCGGCACGCGTTGGGGCGCGAGGCGTTTGTCGGGCGGGTATGGCAATGGAAGGAGGAATACGGCAACAACATACGCCGCCAGATAAAGGCGATGGGCGCGTCCGTGGACTGGAGCAGGGAGCGCTTCACCCTGGACGAGGGACTGTCGCGCGCGGTGCGCAGGGTATTCGTCCGCCTGTACGACGAGGGGCTTATCTACAGGGGCCTGTACATAGTCAACTGGTGCAGCCGCTGCCGCACGGCGCTGGCCGACGACGAGGTCGAGCACCGGACGCTCCGGGGTACGCTGAGTTTTGTACGCTATCCTCTGGAGGACGGTTCCGGGCACATCACGGTGGCCACCACCAGGCCGGAAACCATGCTCGGCGATACGGCCGTGGCCGTACACCCTGAAGACGGGCGCTACCGGGACATGGTCGGAAAAAAGGCTCGCCTTCCCTTGCTGGACCGCCTCCTTCCGATTGTCGCGGACCCTTATGTGGACCGCGACTTCGGCACCGGCGCGCTCAAGGTAACGCCGGCCCATGCGCCCGAGGACTGGCGCCTGGGCGGCAAGCACGGGCTGGAATGCATACAGGTCATCGACGAGGACGGCAAGATCAACAACAACGGGGGGGGCTACGCGGGACTGTCCAGGGAAAAGGCGCGCGAGCGCATTGTCGCCGACCTGCGCGAGGGCGGCTTTTTAGAGGAGACGCGCCCCTGTGAGCACAATGTCGGACACTGCTACCGTTGCGGATCCGTCATTGAGCCGTTGCCTTCCATGCAATGGTTTGTGGCCGTCAAACCCCTGGCGGAGAAAGCCCGCGCGGCCGTGCCGGAGCAAACGCGCATCTTCCCTTCCTCCTGGGTCAAAACGTACTACGCATGGCTGGACAACATCCGCGACTGGTGCATAAGCAGGCAGATATGGTGGGGGCATCGCATTCCGGCCTGGACCTGCGATGCCTGCGGTGCCCTGATCGTGCGTGAGGACGCGCCGCCGCGTTGCCCGGAATGCGCGGGGAGCGGTTTGACGCAGGATTCCGACGTGCTTGACACGTGGTTTTCCTCGGCGCTCTGGCCTTTTTCCACCCTCGGCTGGCCGGACGACACCCCGGAAATGCGGCGTTTTTATCCCACGAGCGTACTGGTCACCGGTTTCGACATCCTTTTTTTCTGGGTAGCGCGCATGCTGATGATGGGCTTGCATTTCACGGGCGAGGCGCCGTTCCGCCACTGTTATATTCATGCTCTGGTGCGTGACGCCCAGGGCAAAAAGATGTCCAAGTCGTCGGGCAACGTCATTGACCCGCTGCGCATGATCGAGCGCTACGGCACGGACGCCCTGCGTTTCACGCTGGCGGCCTTTGCCGCCATGGGGCGGGATATCCGCCTCTCGGAAGAACGCATTGAGGGCTCACGTCATTTCATGAACAAACTGTGGAACGCCGCGCGCTTCGCGCTCATGAACGCGGACGGGGCGCCCGCTCCGCCCGGTCCCGATGCGGTGCGGGGACTGCACCATCGCTGGATGCTGTACCGCATGGAAGACCTGAAGACGCAGCAGGGCGCGGCGCTGGACGAGTATCGTTTCAACGATGCCGCCCAGGGGCTGTACAAATTCGTCTGGGGCGAGTTCTGCGACTGGTATTTGGAACTGATCAAACCCGAACTGCGGGGAGAAGGCAGACCTCTCGCCCAGGCGGTGCTTTTTGCCGTTCTGCGTGAAACCCTCGTGCTTTTGCATCCCTTTATTCCGTTTATCACTTCGGAGTTGTGGGATGCCCTGCCCGGCCGGGATGCCGTCCGGGATATCGCCCTTACACCGTTCCCCGCGCCGCGCGACGTCGCCGGCTATGCCGAAGACGCCGGGCGCATGGAACTGCTCCAGGGGGCGATAACGGCCGTACGCACCATTCGGGCGGAACTGAATATTCCTCCTTCGCGCAAGGCGGCCGCGCTGATACGTCCCCGGGATGCGGCGGCGCAGAACTTGTTTGAAGAGCAGCGGGAAGTGTTCACGGCTCTGGCGGGGCTGGCCGAGTTGCGCATAGATCCCGCGGCCGAAGCGCCGCGGGCATCCGCGAGCGCGGTGTCCGGCGGCAACGAAATCATTGTGCCCCTTGCCGGGCTGGTGGATTTTGCGGCGGAAGCGGCCCGCCTGGACAAGGAACTGGCGAAACTGGGCAAAGAACGCGCCGTCCTGGCCGCCAAACTGACCAATCCGGCCTTTGTGGAAAAGGCGCCCGCCGAAATCGTGGAACGCGACAGAGCGCGCACGGCGGAACTGGAACAGGCCGAGGCCAAGCTGAACGTATTTCGGGACATCTTCCTGGGTTAAGGCGTTGTCGGCCTTACAAGAAGGCGGATTCCGGCGCTTTGCGCCGTGCCTCGGAAACCGGTCCGTCAGTCGGCAAGCCCGTCAGCAATTTGATCTACTTCATCAATCGGCAGACCGGTAAGTTTGGCAACTTTTTCCACGGGTATTCCTTCACGCAATAAGTTTACAGCGACTGCCAGCCGTTCTTCCTGTCGCCCTTTCTGTTCGCCTATCTGTATGCCTTCCTGTCGCCCTTTCTGTTCGCCTATCTGTATGCCTTCCTGTCGCCCTTCCTGTCGCCCTTCCTGTCGCCCTTTCTGTATGCCTTCACTATGCGCCGCGCTGATGTTGGAGTTATAATCCATATATGCCTTGTCTCTATCATCAGCCATGGCGCGCATACGTTCGTCGCCGCTAAG